>CAXNIA010000064.1:0-4312 GCA_964202375.1 Candidatus Babeliales bacterium
TTTTTAATATTTCATGGATGCTACCCTGAACAAACACAGAATATATTAATTTATTGTAATTAAAGTTCATATTAATAACATATTACTAAAAGATAATTTAGAGTTTTAGAGTAATTATAAAATATTTTTAATTAAATATAATTTAAAAAATGTCTTCAACCAATTTATCAAAAGATTTATGCCTTGCAGGTTCATCTTTAAATAAATCTTGATAAAATTGCTCACCATAATCTCTACTTTCTATAACAACTGGCATAGGGACAGCATGACCTAAGAGTAAAACTTGTTTCTTACTTTCAAGAGTGCTTAAAACAGTTCTTAATTCTTGGGCACTAGCTACACCATTAAGCACAGCTTGAATATCATGCTCATCGTTAAGTTGGGCAATTATTTTAGTACCAATTTGAGACATAATTTCAGAATCAATGCTAGATGGTCTTTGGTCTACAACTAAAATAGAAACATAATATTTACGCATTTCACGAGCAATAATACCAAAAATAGTCTGTTTTGCCGCTGTAGGATTTAAAAACTTATGCGCTTCTTCTATTGTTATTAAAAGTTTTTTTGGTTCATCTGCTAAATTATGGGAGCCTAAAAATTTTTCTGTTTTAGTCATGTACTCACTATGAATACGTCTTGTAATAATATTTGCTACTAATAAGTAACAAAAAGTAGAGGTAAAATTACCAAACTCAACAATTATATGAATCCCTTTATCAATATATTCCATCATTTGATCTATCACAGATGAATTAACTTTAGTTGGTTTAAAAAATGGTAATTTTTCAATTCTTTTTAATTTACGATATAAAGCTGAAATAGATTCATAATTAGCATGAATTCCGGCAGCAAAACTTCTTAAGTCTTCGCCACTAGTCAATAAAGCAGCTAACCAATCACGCTTATATTTAGCCTCGATCATATAGGCAGCCTCTAAAGCAGTCGCATGCAAATTAAGCTCATGCTGCATAGATAAAATATCTTCTACACTAATATCTTGATAAGAAATTATTACTTCTACATCAGCTGCACTACCACGTCTTCTAGTAGAAATAGGATCTAAAGCAAAAAGTGCTACTTTTTCTGGAAAAAGAGTCTTTAAACCTTTTACAAAGCTCATGCTACCTTCTTTACGAGCTTGTAATCCATATTCACTATGCATATCAAAAATTAAATTTACTGCTTTTTTACGTTGCACAATTCCGGCTAAAACTAATCTGGTTAAAAAAGTTTTTCCAGTACCTGTTTTACCAAAAATACCATTACTTCTTTCACAAAGCTTTTCTAAATTTAAACAAACAGATGCCGTCATGCCTAAAGGGCAACCTATGGCAAAATAATTTTTACTAGGATCTTCTTCGCTACCAAAAATTAATTTAATATCACTATTGTCTACATCTGTTATAACAGAAAAATGACTGGGAACTGTTTTAACAGAACTAATTAGATTATTGTTATCAACTAAAATAAGCGGTCTTAAATGCGCTATAGCGTAATTAGTTTTTTGAGCTAAAGCTAACTGAAAAGTACCTAAAGAATTAGCTGCAAATTTTAAAACATCAGGGCTAGAGACAGCTAATTTTAAATCTGTCACTAAAGAAAAAAATCTACCTTGATGGCTAACTATAGATACAAATTTTCCAGCTCTCATGTCATCATGACCAGCAGAGATATGAATATCAAAGCCATCAGCTAAAGACCCTGAAACAACATGACCTAGTTTTTTCATATTAATTCAATTTTCTGACCTATTAAACAGGCCTGATTATTATCAAAACTTAAAAATCCATCCTCAATTTTAATATTTTTTTGTTTACCATTTTCTAAACAATAAATAAATGATTCACCATCTAAAACTGAAATAAACATTGGAGTATGATCAGGCTGAATAACTATATTACCAGCTGGTGAATTTAACTCTAACCAAATGATATTTTCTGAAATATTTAAAGATGGTGAGACTATTTCTAAATTAATCATAATTTTTTTGCTTTTTCATAAACATCTTCAAGCGTGCCAACCATATAAAAGGCATCTTCAGGCAAGCCATCACATTTACCATCAATTATAGCTTTAAAGTCTGATACAGTTTTAGCTAAATTAACATAAGTACCCTTGATACCACTAAACTGTTCGGCAGTAAACAATGGCTGAGTAAAAAATTTTTGAATCTTTTTGGCGCGATAGACTAATTTGCGATCATCTTCTGAAAGCTCATCCATACCTAAAATAGCTATAATATCTTGTAACTCTTTATATCTTTGTAATATTTCTGTAATCTTTTTAGCAACTTCATAATGATCTTTTCCTACTACTTCTGCTTTTAAACCTTTAGAGCTTGATTCTAAAGGATCTATGGCCGGATAAACACCAAGCTCTACTAATTTTCTAGACAAAACTGTACTAGAATCAAGATGCATAAAAGTTGCTGCTGGAGCAGGATCTGTGATATCATCAGCTGGAACATAAACAGCCTGGATAGAAGTAATTGCGCCATCGATTGTATTAGCGATTCTTTCTTGAAACTCCCCCAACTCAGAAGCTAAAGTAGGTTGGTAACCAACTGCAGAAGGCATACGCTCTAAAAGTGCTGAAACCTCTGCCCCTGCTTGCACTAACCTGAAAATATTATCAACAAAAAGTAAAACGTCTTGTTTTTTTTCTTTTCTAAAATACTCCGCCATTGTTAAACCAGCAAGCCCAACTCTTAATCTTGCTCCAGGCATTTCACCCATCTGGCCAAAAACTAAAGCCGTTTTATCTAAAACACCTGTTGATTTCATTTCAAGCCAAAGCTCATTGCCTTCTCTGGTCCGCTCACCAATTCCTGTAAATATAGATACTCCACCATGCTCTTTTGCTATATTTCTAATTAATTCCATAACTAAAATTGTTTTACCAACACCTGCTCCACCAAATAAGCCAATTTTGGAACCTTTGATATATGGGCACATTAAATCTATAACCTTGATACCGGTTTCTTGAATCTCAGTATCTGTTTTTTGCTCTATAAATAAGGGTGCTTCTTGAAAGATGGACCAGTAATCTGCAGCTTGAACAGGGCCCAGATTATCAATAGTTTCACCTAAAACATTAAACATTCTGCCTAAAACACCTTCACCTACTGGAACTTTAATTGGTGACTTAGTAGCAAAGGCTAAAGTGTCTCGGCTAACATTATCTAAAGATTCTAAAGCTATACAGCGTACTATACCATCGCCAATCTGCTGCTCAACCTCAAGACTTATTGTTTTATCTTTATTAATTTGTAGGCAAATTCTTTCATGAATCAAAGGTATTTCGCCAGTAAATTGAACATCAACAACTGTTCCATTAACTCTTAATACTTTGCCATTTAAATTACTTTTTTGCATAATAACTGTTTATTTTTTATTTTTTAAATTCACTTATATCCACGTTACTTCAGCTATTTTAAGATGTAAAGTAATTGCATTTGCTCAATAACTTTAGGTAACTTAAATATTTATGTTTTTATTTTGCCCTCCACCTTACTATGTAAGCTCCAGGGACGTGGGTCCCTGCGGGGACTATTCGCTTTTTTTATTTTTTTTAAGTAACCATTTCTAATAGTATGCATTAGCTAATTCTAAGAGCTAAAATTCGTATTTACTAATCTATAATTTAAAAAACTTGGGCTAAAATATAAAAAATTATTTCTTAAAAAAAAGTGCTTAGGCCCCGCCAAGGGCTCTTGTCTCTGGAGATTACGTAGTAATCATAGGGCAAATTTATAAAACTTAAAAAAATTAATTAAGTAATAGCCTAGTAGTTACAAAGTAGTTAAAAAATTAAATAGGTAAATTTAAAATTTTAAAATCTTTAATTAACTTATTTTTATTATCAGGCCTAATTCGTAAAAGTTGTTCTTGCTCTAAAAGCTGTTTAAAACTATGAATACCCTCAAAAACTTGGTCTATTTTTAATTGATGTAAGCATTTATAATAACCATTTGCTTCAGCACATAAATTATTTATAGGATCAGTAATTATAATAACATGTCCAGTAACCCAAATTATATCACCTTTTTGAATATCCTTATAATTAGTAATTTGTTTTAAATATGCTGAAGCTGTTAAACTATTTTTATAAAAATAAGGAATCCCAACTATTTGAGCAACTCTTAAAATTAAACCGCTACAGTCTAAACCAATAAGAGGTAATTTATTTTTATTTTTATTTTTTTCTTTTATAAAAGATGTCCCACCCCAAACATAAGTGATTGGTATTTTTTGATTAGCTAAATCTTCAATAATTTTTACAAAATTTTCTCTTTTTTCAGAATCAAGTA
>CAXNIA010000065.1:0-4269 GCA_964202375.1 Candidatus Babeliales bacterium
CTTCTAACATAGCTTGAGCTATATTTTTAGCTTCAGCATATTCTAGCTGACCGCAATATCCACCATATGAATCTATGATACAATCAAATTTTTTTGTTGGGTTAATTTTATAAACATGATTAGTATCACAAATAGATTTTTGTACTCCATAATTTAAACAAATTACAGGTATTTGCGCTTTTAGAGCTTCGCGTGGTGTTATAGAAAATCCTTCACCTGGAGAACAGGCTATAAAACAATCAAATTCATTATATTTTTCTATAATTTTTGATCTTGATTTTTGACTATGATTAAAAATAATATTATTACAATTTAATTTTTTAATCATATTTTTTATCTTTTTAAGGTATTCAGGCTCAGCCCAATATGAATAAATTAAAAGTTCAAAGTTTTTATTATTTGCGTAATTAATATAAAAAGCTTTTATTGATTCTTTAACGCATTTTCTTTTATCAAGGCCTGATATTATGCCAAAAGTAAATTTATTATTTTTTTTATTATTAATTTTTATACTATTTAAGTCAGCTAAAGCCATAGGTATTACAAAAATAGGTTTGGTTACGCCAGAATTTTTATATATATTTATTAAATATTTATCAGGTACTATAACAGCGTCAAAAAAATTATTTAAAGCATCTACCCATTGTCTAGGCAGCTTAGATCCTTCAAACATACTATAAGCAATTTTTATATATGTTTCCGGGCAACTTTCATAAAGATTTTGGTTTATATACCAAAGCATATCGGCATAAATAGTAATTAAGTTTTTATTGTTTTCACTTAAATTATTTTGGCGTGGAGGTACAAAATTAACATTAAATTTTTTGTTTAAGGCTTGATATATGCCTTCACCTATCATTTCACAACCAGCATTGTATCCTCTAAGAGAGCATAGATTAATAGTATTTGATAAGATAACGCTATTGATTATTAAAAAAATTAAAAAAATATTAGACCTTAGGTTATGTTGTTTTTTTAAATTATTTTTTTTAGTTATTAATTTTATAAGCTGAGCATAACTTAATTTATAATAAATATAGCTAACTATTTATTATATTAAAATATTTAGATAATTATTAAATAGATTTTATTATAATTTAATGAGATTTTATGAATTTTTTAAATTTTAGGTTGGTTTTATTTTTTATGTTTAGTTTAGCTAAAGATTTACCATATTATGTATATATTAATTCTGTACCAAAATGTGGTACACATCTAGCTATGAAAGCAATCGGTTTAATTTTAGACAAACCTTTTGGGGGAAATTATAATATTGATCTTTTATCTGAGTGTAAGCGGAAATATGATAAAAATTTTATTTATGCTGCCCATGGTAGTTATGAGGATATTGTAAAAGTTGATAATTTTTTTGAAAACAAACCTAGAAAAAATTTTTTAGTTATTAGAGATCCGCGAGACTTTATAGTCTCTTATTCTTATTGGATGAAAAAACACCAACTAGCTTTAGAAATAAATAAATTAATTGATGAATGGATAGGTGGAGCAACTTCTTCAATTCATGATCATTATAGATTATTTTATTTTGATTGGTTAGCTAATAATCCTAAAGCATTTGTAATAAAATTTGAAGATTTAATAGGCTCACAAGGTGGTGGATCAGATAAAAAACAACTTGAAACACTTATTAGAATGATGAAATATTTAGAAGTTAAGCCAACTAATAAATTATTAAAACATGTCAAAGATAATCTTTTTGGTGATACTGGTACCTTTAGAGAAGGAAAAATTGGGGCATGGAAGCGTGAATTTAGCGATGAACAAAAAGTTTTATTTCATGAAAAATATTCAGATTTGCTAAATAAGTTGGGTTACAGTATAGATTAGATTTATTGCTAAATTATACAATTGCGCTGTATAAAATTTTAGGTTAGGCTGGCTATGCTTAACCTATTAGGTTTTTTTAAAAAGTATAAATCTATATTTTTTTAAAAATAATTATGAATTAAAGTAATATTTTTACTTGTTTAATTATGGGAGTTGTTTATGAATTTTATTTATAATAAAAAATTAATTTTGCTTTTATTAATTAGTAGATTAATTTTTGCTGAATTAAATTTAGTGCTTACAGAAAGACAAATTTGTGATCTAGAGTTATTAATGGTTGGTGGCTATAAACCCTTAAGTAATTTTATGAACTACGCAGATTATAATTTAGTATTAACTTGTCTGCATTTAGAAAATGGAGAAGTTTTTCCATTACCGATAGTCTTAGATATTAATGAAAAAACTAAACTTAATTTAGAAAAAGATTCCAGTTCTTTACTTGTTTTAAAAGATCAAGAAGGATTTACCCTAGCTAAACTTAAAGTTACAGAAATTTGGGCACCAGATAAATCTGTAGAAGCTGATTTAGTATATGGCACAAATAATATAGAACATCCTGGTGTTTCATATTTAATGAAAAAAACTGGTGAATATTATGTTTCAGGTGATTTAGAATTTTGTATGCACCCTAAATATTATGATTTTAACAATCTTAGGTTAACTCCTAAAGACTTAAAAGAACATTTTGCTAAATTAGGCATAGAAAAAATTGTAGCATTTCAGACCCGTAACCCAATGCATAGAGCTCATAAAGAGTTGGTTTCAAGAGCTGCTCAACAAATAGGTGCTCATGCTTTAATACATCCTGTAGTTGGACCAACAAAGCCAGGTGATGTTGATTATGTAACTAGAGTTCGTTGTTATAAACATATTATAAATCAATTTAATACTGCTGATGCTACGCTTGCTTTATTGCCTTATTCTATGAGAATGGCTGGACCACGTGAAGCCGTGATGCATGCAATTATTCGCAAGAATTATGGGGCAACTCATTTTATAGTAGGTAGAGATCATGCAGGACCTGGTAAAGATAGTTCAGGAGTGCCTTTTTATATGCCTTATGCCGCACAAGAATTAGCTAAAGAAGTTGAAAAAGAGATCGGCATTGAGATAGTACCATTTCAAGAAATGGTTTATGTTAAAAATAAAAATATTTACAAACAAGTTAATGAGTTAGAAGCTGATGACATTGCTATGAGTATTTCAGGAACAGAGCTTAGAGAAATTTTAGCAAATGGCTCAGAGATACCAGATTGGTTTACATATCAAGATGTAGCTTTAGAGTTGCGTAAAGTTTATCCTGATAAAAAAAACCAAGGGATTACAATCTTTTTTACTGGTTTATCTTCTTCTGGTAAATCTACTTTAGCAAATGCCTTAGCTCAAAGATTAGCTAGTATTCAAGATCGTAGGATAACATTATTAGATGGTGATAGAGTTAGGCATTATCTTTCTAGCGAGCTAGGTTTTTCTAAAGAACATCGTTCTTTAAACGTACGCAGAGTTGGATTTGTATCTAATGAGATCACTAAAAATGGTGGCATAGCTATTTGTGCTCTTATTGCTCCTTATGAGCAAGATCGTTTACACAATAGACAAATTATTGGTGCAAATGGTGGTTATTTAGAAGTTTTTGTATCTACTTCTTTAGAAGAATGTGAAAGAAGAGATGTTAAGGGTCTTTATAAATTAGCAAGAGCTGGCAAGATTCCTCAATTTACAGGAATCAGCGATCCTTATGAAACTCCTTCTAGGGCAGAAATAGTTATTGATGCGGCTACTGTTTCTGTAGAAGAAGCTGTTGATTTAATCATACAAGAGTTAAAAAATAACTTATTTATAATGTAACTTAGAATTAAGAACACTGTTTAATAAATAAAATATTAAGCTATTTCTTAATCAATATTTTTTAGAGTCCTACGATTACTACGTAATCTCCGGGACAGGGGCCCCTGGCGGGGCCTTCTCGCCTTTTTTAAAGAAGTAGTAAATTAAACGTAACTACTCAGCTATATAATAAAAATATAATTTTATCTACATTTTTTAGAGCCCTGCACTTACTTTGTAAGCTCCGGGTACAGGGACCCCTGGCGGGGCCTATTCGCCCTTTTTTAAATAAGAATTATGCTTTTTTACTGGCCTACTTTACTGCATAAGCTACAGGAACAGGAACCCCTAGTTTAATGGCAAAACAACTTGGGTAAAGCAATATTAGAAAGCTACAAATTTAATTTGCTACTTCTTAAAAAAAGTGAATAGTCCCCACCGGGACAGTGTCCCCGGAGCTTACAAAGTAAGCGCAGGGCAAGTTTATAATACTTAAAAACTAATAGCTGAGTAGTTACGAATTTTATTAGAGATATAAGTAATAGCTAAGCAGTTATGTTTTCTAAATATTTCTTAATCTTTTAACTGGTTTTGAAA
>CAXNIA010000066.1:0-4240 GCA_964202375.1 Candidatus Babeliales bacterium
GATTTTTAAAGGTACTAAAAATTTAAGCGAATCAGATATTAACGAGCTAACTCATAAGCTTTCTGGTTACTGTAATGCCTTTACTTCTTATGATTATACTGGTTACCTTTTTAATTTTCCCTCACAAAGCTGGAAACATTCTTTTGTGGTTTTAGCTGATTGTATGCAAAACTGTCATTTTGATTCAGACATGTTGAATTCAGAGCTTAAAGCTGTGATTCAAGAGCTTAAAATGTACAATGATAACTATGGTTCTAGTTTAGCTGAAAAAATGGTATCAGCTCTTTTTCAAGGCCACCCTTATCAAAACCCTATTATTGGCTATAAACATGATTTGTTTGAAATAACCCAAGAGTCTTTACTGGCTTTTTACAAGAAACATTATATTCCAAATAATGCGGCCCTAATTGTAGTTGGTGATATTGATCCAGAAGAAGTTTTTAAAGAAGCTGAAGCAACTTTTGGTTTAATTCCAGCTCAAGAGTATAAAAAAGAAGAAAATAAAGTTTTTAACGATTTAGAATCTTTAGAAATAAAACTTTATAGAGAAATTAAAGTACCATTAATCTTAGTTTCTTTTAAGTTGCCAGCTTGTGACACTAAGTCTGTCTATTTTAGTGAGCTTTTATGTTGGATAATTGCTAATGGTAGAGGCTCTAGATTGTATAAAAGATTAGTAGAAACAAGCCTTGCTAGTAATATTAGTGCTAGTTTTTATGATATGTTTGATGGTGGAGTATTTTTTATTCAGATCCAACCATTAGAGGATTTTGCTAATATTAAAGAAGTTTTGATTTCAGAGCTTTATAATTTAATAAATAATGGTATTAGTAAGCTTGAATTAATTAGAGCTACAAAGCAAGTCAGGTCTAATTACATGGATTCTTTTGAAGACTTAGATGATCTAGCTTCAGGTATTGGTAGGTTTTTTATGGCTACTGGAGATCCGGAAGCTTATTTTAAAACTTATAATACTCATCATCACAACTTAAGAGAAGAATTGTTAGCTTATTTAAAAAATAATTTTCAACCCTCTTTAATGTCTGTTGGTATTGTACAACCGCTTGATAAAAATAATCTGCAGCATTGGAAAAATTATCAAGAAGCTATGGACAAAGAAGATCAAGTTATTTTAGGCAGGAAAGAAAGGCAAACTGAAGTACAAGAAGCCAGTTATGCTTTAACTATCAAACCTGAACAAGCAACCAACTTTAATTTTCCTGTTTTTGATCAAGATTCTTTAAAAAATGGTTTAGAAATATTATCTTTTAAGCGTGATACTAGTTCTAAAATAGAATTAATTTTTGATTTTCCTTTAAAGCATGATTCTGACCCTGAAGGTCTTGAAGGGTTGGCAAATATTACCGCCGAACTTCTTTTAGAAGGCACAGAAAGATTTACACAACAGCAACTTGTTGAAGAAATAGAAATTAGAGGCATGAGTATTAAATCTTCTGCTGGTTATTTATCAGCATCTTTTTTAAAAGAAGATTTTTTAGTTGCTCTAGAGCTTTTAAAAGAGATAATTTGTCAGCCGCTTTTTGAATTACAGGCTTTAGAAAAAATTCGCAGTAGAGTTTTGAATCAATTAGATTCCTATTGGGACAATCCTGTACAATTTATTGATCAGCTTGTAAGAGAAGTAATTTATAAAAACCATCCGTATCGAAAAAACTTACTTGGCTCTAAAGAATCAGTTAATTTAATTGAAATAGAAGATGTTAAAAAATATTTTAAAAAATGTTATAACCCTTCTGGGGCAAGAATAGCCTTAGTGGGTGATTTGCCTGTAGACTTTTTAGAATCTTTTGAAGAGTTTTTTATTGATTGGTTACCTGTTAAGTATGATTTACCAATTTATACTAACTTAGCAAGAAATAATGAAGAAACTATTAATTATAATATTAATCGTGATCAAGTAGTTGTAGAGCTAGCTGCTCCATCTATAAAAAGATCAGATCTTGATTATGATTTAATTTTGATGTTTGAGCAGGTATTTACAGGTGGTGCTTTAGGTTCAATGAGTTCTTGGCTGTTTGATTTAAGAGAGCAAACAGGTTTGTTTTATACAATTTCTGGCTCGTTGATTGCCGGTGCTGGTAATCAAGCTGGTATGATAGCAATTAAAACAATATTGTCTTTAGATAGATTAGAAGAAGGTATAGTTGCTATTAAAGGTTTATTGTCTAGCGGAGCAGAAGCTATGGATGAAGAAGATCTTATTCAGTCTAAAGCTGCTGTTATCAACTCTTTGCCAGATTATTTTGAATCTAATGAGCAAACTGCTTCAACTTTTTTATACTTAAAACGTCAAAACTTAGAAAAAGATTTTTTTGTAAAAAGAGCAGAGATTATTAATAAAATAACTCTTTTAGAAGTTAAGCAAGCTGTCAAAAGATTGGTGGTAAAGAATCCGTTGCTTATTGTAAAAGTTGGGCGAGTTTAGGTTTCAGTTTTTAAAACTTTGCAATTATTTTAAATTGATAAGACTACTAGTAGTTTATTAAAAACTGCTAGTAGTCTTATCATAAAGTTTAAAGTATTAATAACCGTTTTGTTTAATAAAACTATTTAATTTCAGCTTCTTATTTAGGTCGGCTGCTCTCTGCTCTTTGTTGCGCTTCTCTTTGTTGCGCTGCTTGTAGCATAACTTCGTTTTCCTTGGCCTTTTTTAGTACTTCTTGCGCAACTGCATGTGCTGAATCAGCTCGGATTTTTGCTTGTTGCGCGGCTTCATGTTCTGCGATAGCTTTAGCTAGTGCTACTTGGTTAAATGCATCATTATCAGCCTCATTTCGGATAAAAGCCTGCCTAAGTATATCATCAGTTGTTCCTGTACCTCTTTGTTTTTTAGCTTCAGCCGATCGATCAGCGTCTTCTTGTGCTCTTTCTTTGATCGCTTTTTTTTCAGTTTCTTCTGTAGCTGCTTTTACTGCTGCTTTTTTGGCATCGTTAAAAGCTATGCTGGCTTTTAATATGTCGACATCTGCTTTATCTTTTGCTGCTTCTGCTACTTTTGCTGCTGCTATTTTTTCTACTTTTGCTGCTTTTGCTGCTGCTATTTTTTCTACTTTTTCTATTGTTTTAGGAGCCAATTCTGCTAAAGTAATCGGAGTTATTCCATCTTTTGCTAAATATTGCGTTTTTTTATTCAAATTAAAAGGCTTTTGAGGGGTATCAATTAATCTTTCTAAAAGAGTTGGTATAGTTGTTCTTACTACCCTAGAAACATCGCTTCTTAAAGTTTGTGCCATTTCTACTAAGGCTTCTCGATAATGGCTATCTGTTATATTTTCTAATACAAGCTCAGCAAGTGTAGTTTTTCTATCAATTATTTTACCATCTCCATCTAGGGTTACAGTATCTAAGTCTTTCATAATTGCTTCTATTACATCAGCTTTTATATCAGGACTAATTGAATTAAATATTTCTGTTATTGTTTTCTTACCAAGGCCATCAGGTATTTTACTATTAGCTAATAATAATACTCTTAATGGTTCCATGATATTTTTTTCATCTTTTATGCCACTAATTTTTTCAATAAGTGCTTTTTGCAAACGGATCATAAAACGCTGTTCTAGCGTTAATGGTGCACCTCTAAGTATTGCTTCTCTGATCCAATTGCTAATACCCATTGATTTAAGAGCTGGTTCTTTTATGCCAATACTGCTAAATTTTTCTGCAAATACTCTTGGCGCAAGAGTGTCCCATGGATTGCCTTTTAAATCACTGAGCATCAAGGAAGGCATTTCAATACCATTTGCTTTAAAGAAAGACCTTGTCGAAATTAAATCTGCTTGGTATTTAGACAATAATAATTTTATTCTATTATATATTTCTTTCTTTATGGTGAATTCAGCATATTTAGCTTGAGTTGTTTCTATCTTTGCTTTAAAGAAAGACTTTGGATCAAAACTCTTTGGCACAAAGTGATTTCTAATAAAGAGCTCTCTATTAAAGTTCTCATCTATAACAAAGTCTTTTGTTTCAACAAATGGCATCCGAAATCTTAAGTTTGAGCCTGGGATGATTAACGCATATGTTAGTTTACTATCGGAAAATTTAAGCACTACCTCCGTTGGCAATTTATTATTTGCAATTGGTGCAAATACGGTTGTTTCATCAGAGTAATATACAATTAGATTCTCAAATTTAATCTGATCACTACCAAATGTTTTTCCCATAAACATAATTAAAAATACTAATACATATAACTTTTTCATTTTTTCTTTCCTTAAAT
>CAXNIA010000067.1:0-4202 GCA_964202375.1 Candidatus Babeliales bacterium
AAGACCTTTTTTATTTAAAATAAATAGATCTTGTACTAATCTTTTTTTAAATCAACAAGGTGGTCCGCTGACAACAAGATCTGTCCAAAGAGTTTTAGAGATGTTTAGAATTTGTCTAAAAATGCAAAAACAAATAACCCCACATAAAATAAGGCACACCTTTGCTACCCATCTCTTAAACCAAGGAGTTGATTTAAGAGTAGTACAAGAACTATTAGGTCACAAAAGTTTATCAAGCACTGAACGTTATACTCATGTCACTACTTCTCAGCTTACTCAAATGTGTAATAACTTTCACCCTTTAAATAAAGAAGTTGATGATCAATAATAATAATAATAAAATTAATATTTCTTGGTTTATAATAATAGTATTTAGTACCATTTTTATATTAGCTTGTAGATTATTTTATTTACAATTTATTTTGACTAATCATCTTGAAGTATTATCAGAAAAAAATTTCGCCCGTAACCATGACGTTAAACCTTTTAGAGGTTTAATTGTTGACTCCCAAAATAGACCATTAGCTTCAAACCAATCTATTAATAATTTAATTTGGCAAGGAACTGGTCAAAATAGATTAACTGAAGAACAAAAGAAATTAATTAAAAAGCTTGAAGAAATAATTGAATTAATCAATAAAGAGAACATCTCAGTTACAGAAAAATATAGCAAAGAATTAATTATAGCTAAAAACATACCTCGTAAAACTTTATTTAAAATATTACAACTATTTTCCGGTCATCCTAATTTAAAGATTAGTAATAATATACAAAGAGAATATCCTCATGGCTGTTTAGCTAGTCATATAATTGGTTATTTAGGTTTAGCTGATAGTAGTGGAAAAATGGGTTTAGAAAGAATATGTGAATCACTTTTAGCTGGCAGTTATGGTAAAAATAAACTAACTATTAATGCTTTTGGAGCTTTAATAGACAGTAATCAGTTAACTCCGGCAAAAGAAGGTGAAAATATTAAAATAACTATTAATATCAACCTACAACAAATAGCTGAGGAATTATTTCCTGTTAATATTTCAGGAGCTATGATTTTAATGGATCCTACAAATGGTGATTTATGTACTGTAATTTCTAGACCAAATTTTGATCCAAATTTATTTCTAGAGCCTATCACAAATAAACAATGGCAAGAATTAACCGCAACTGGTCCATTTATAAATAGGGCTTTCAATGCTACTTATCCACCAGCTTCTTTATTTAAATTAATAACAATTACAGCAGCTTTAGAAGAAGGCATAATAAATACAGATCAAGAATGGACCTGTTATGGTTATACTACTTTTGCAAAAAGACGTTATCACTGCTCTAGGCATCATGGTCATGGTAGAGTTAATACTAAGCAAGCTTTAGCGCATTCTTGCAATATACCATTTTTTAATATTGCTCAAAATATTTCAATTGATACTTTGTCTTTATATGCTCATAAATTTGGGCTAGGTGAACCAACTGGTATTTTTATGGATGAGAAATCCGGCTTAATTCCCAATAATAAATGGAAGATAATAACTAAAAAAGAGCGTTGGTGGCCTGGTGAAACCTTATCAGCTGTAATCGGTCAAAGTTATCTATTAGTAACACCAATTCAGATGGCTAGAATGGTTGGCGGAATAGTTGAAGGATATTTAGTTAAACCAAGATTATTAACAGAAGAGCCGATTATTAAAAACAATCTTAATATCAGCTTAAATACTCGTAATTTTTTACTAGAAGCTATGAAAACAGCAATAACTATAGGTACAGGCAAAAGATTAAATAAAATTAAAGATATCACTGTATATGCCAAAACTGGTACTGCCCAAACAAGCTCTTTAGAAAAACGAGACCAAGGTCAAAAATTTAAAGAGCATACTTGGTTTATAGGTAGCATGCAATATCAAAATGCAAAGCCATTAGTTATAGTTACTATATTTGAACATTGTGGTGATCATAAAGAAATTTTAAGCTTTATTAAAAAGTTTTTGATGCGTTACAGGTCTTATTGTTCAGAAAATAAGCAATAATTGATTTTGTATTTGATTTTTAAATAAGATTATAAATAGTTTTATTATAAATAGTTTTATTTAAGAAGGATAAATACAAATGAAAAAATTAAACCAAAGTAAGATCATCTTGCTTATAGCTAGCATATTATTAATTATTTTAGGAATTGCCATATTAAGGCATAGCATAATTAGCACTTTATTGTCAGTAGTTTTTTTAGGATCTTTACTTACATTGGCAGGAATTGTAGAAATATTTAGATCTTTTAAATTAAGATCAGCTTCAAGAATATTTTTAAATTTTGCCTTAGGCCTTTTATACACAATAAGTGGTATTTTTATTATTTCAAAACCACAATTAAACGCTTTTTACTTAACTTTATTTATTGCACTTACAGTTATAGCTTCAGGAATTATTAAAATATTAGATGCTTTTAGCCACGAAAAAGATCATCAAATTTGGCGAATTTTAAGTGGTTTTATTAGCATAATAATTGGAATTTTAATTATTATGCAATGGCCATATTCAGGATTATGGTTTTTAGGAACTATCTTGGGTATCGAAATACTTTTTACAGGTTTTACTTACTGTATTATAGCTTTAATAAATTAATTTAAAATAAAAAAAGGGTTTTTTTAAAAAACCCTTTTTTTATTTTAAATTAATTATTTTTTAAATTAATTATTTTTACTTGGTTGTTTTATCTTCACGACAATAATCAGAAACTCTTTTAGCAAGACGGCTAACTTTTCTATCTGATGTATTTGAATGATAAATTTTATTTTTTGCACGAGCTAATTTAGATTCAGCTACTTTAGCAAGGTCTCTGACTTGTTCAGGTTTTTCACCTTTACTAATAGCAACTAAAACTTTTTTTATAGCTGTTCTTACATCACTACGACGATCTTGATTAATCAAACGACGTTTTTCATTTTGAATTGCTTGCTTCTTGGCTGATTTAATATTTGCCATAGATCTCTAAACCTTAATCTTTTTTAAATATATTTCACTATTTATAATATAGTTTACATTATATGTTTTTTTTATCAAACTCTAGCTTAATATTATTTGTAACTACTCAGCTATTACTTAACTATAATATACTGCTGCCCTACGATTGTTTCACAATCTCCGGGGACACTGTCCCGGCGTTAACTATTCGCTTTTTTCAAGAAAAGACAAATTAAATTTATAGCTTTCTAGTCTTGCTTTATCTTAGTTTTTTTACTTAAGTTGATGCCATTGCCCCATGTCCCTGGAGATTACGTAGTAAGAGCAGGGTAGTATATTATAAGTAATAGCTGAATAATCACAAGAAATTAATTCTTAAAAAAAGGCGTTAAGGCCCAGCCAGGGGCCCCTGTCCCCGAAGATTACGTAGTAATCGTAGGGCAATATCTTATAATTAAGTAATAGCTCAATATTATTTATCTTTATCTATTCACATAGCTTTTCTTCTTATTTCTAATAAGCTACGTTCAGCTTCTAAGTCTGAACATCCACCAAACATATCCATAAAATCTTCATCATCACTTTCAGATTCAGGATCACTTTCTAAACCATCTTCTAGATCAGATCTTACAGAAAAATCAGATCCTAAACTACTAGGCTTCTCATCTAATAATAAATGTCTTTTTATAACTTCGGCTATTTTACTTTGCTCTAAATCTTCAGCAAACTTAGCATTAGCTTTTGTTATCTTAGCATCACAACCTATTAATAATTTAACTAAAGTTTTATTGCCTGATAATATAGCTACATTAATAACATCTTTGTCATTAGTTACATCGATACCACTTCTTAATAAAATTCTAATGAAATCTTTATCCATTCTTACAATAGATTTTGCTAAAACACTCAAACTAGAATCAAATTCTTTTTCAGATTCTCTAGATTCTTTAGATAATGTTAAAGATACTCTTTCAGGCATAGAATAAGATTCAAAAGATTTAACATTTGGTAAATAAAAAATAACTAAATAATACAATAATTTTACAAACATGATGAGCCTTTTTATATTTTTTAATTATATAAATTTTAAATAGATTAATATGATTAAAAGATCTTTTTTAAGATATTTAAAACAATTATTATATTTAAAATATATTTTAAACTATAATAATATTAATAAAATAATTTTTAAAAATATATTAAAATCTTAAATATTAATTATGAAGTTTAAAAACACACTTACAATTAGCTTA
>CAXNIA010000068.1:0-4190 GCA_964202375.1 Candidatus Babeliales bacterium
GGGCAAATATATAAATTAAATAAATATTTATAATTTTTTATAGTTACCTACGTTTATTGAGCAAATACTATATAGATAAAAATTAATTTTTATCTTTGACCAACAAAATTTAATACATCTGTTCCATTAAAATGTTAATTGACACCGGCGCTGATGTTAACGCTAGAGATCTTGATGATGCGACATTGCTAATGATTGCTGCGATAAATAACCACACAGAAATAGCACAGCTACTTATTGCTGCCGGTTCTTATGTTAATGCTATAAGTCGCTATGTATAGGCAAATTTCATATTAGGGGCTGATATACCAGCCCCTTTGTGTTTTATCAAAAATTTAAAATGTGAATTTAGTTTTAATCCCGTTTATTCCAGGCTTTCAATTAATTCAAATGATTCTTGCCAACCTAAAACAGAAAAATTAGTACGAATTTGTTTTTCTTTTCCGCCATATACTATATATGGTCTTGCGCAATTACTAATATTTTTAAAATATTCTATGCCTTTAAAGAAATCATTAATAATAGTTTCACCAGCTTTTATTTCGATAGGATAAATATTATTATTTACTTCTGTAATACAGTCGATTTCATAAGTTCCACCCAGGTCACGCCAAAAATATAAGCTTGGTTTTAGAGCTAAATTAGTATATTGCTTATAAAGATCAGCGATAATTAAATTTTCAAAAAGATGACCTCTAAATGGTGAAAACAATAGTTCTTCAGAGTTTTTTATGTTTAATAATGATGTTGCTATTCCTGTATCAAAAAAATATAATTTAGTTGATTTAGTTAATCTCTTATTAAAATTTTTATAGTATGGCTGAAGTAAAAATATTATGTAACTAGATTCTAATATTGAAAGCCAATGTTTTATAGTAGGAGCAGAAACTCCCGTTTCTATAGCTAAAGATTCTAGATTTAAAAGTTGACCAACACGTCCTGCACATAATGATAAAAATTTTTTAAATACACTCAAGTTTACAATATTTATTAAGCTTCTAACATCTCTTTCAATATATGTTTGAATATAGTTTTGATAATAAATAGATGGCAAGATTTCTGTATCATAAAGTTCAGGATAAAAACCTTTATAGATAGCTTGAGTATAATTTTCTGATAAAATTTTATTTTCTAAACATTCTTTTAAAGATAGAGGAAGTAAGTTTATAATTCCTACTCTGCCAGCAAGGCTTTCTGTTATTTCTTTGTTAAGTAAAAAATTTTGTGAGCCAGTTAGTATAAAATATCCTGCTTTCTTGTGCTTATCAGCATAATATTTAAGATATGGAAAAATTTCAGGTATTTTTTGTGCTTCATCTAAAATTATACCGTATTTATTGGCATAAGTATTAAGAAATCCTTCAGGGTCTTCTTGCGCAAAGTTTTTATTGACATCTAGATCTAAAGATATAAATGTATGATTAGGAAAGCTTTTTTGAGCTAGTGTACTTTTGCCGGACTGTCTTGGGCCTACTATGGCAATTATTCTAAACTTTTTGTACTCTTCTATTTTTTTTTCTATCTCTCTGTTAAACATTTTATTACCTAAACTTTTGATTTGTATAATAATTATAAATTATTGTATTACAAAACTAAAGTATAACTTTGTTTTTGCTAAAATATGTTTGGGTAATTTGTAAATATACCATCTAAATATTTCCCAAAAGTTTTTTTAAGTTTTATAAAATCTGCTTTTGTGTTTACGGTATATACAAAAACCTTTAATTTATTTTTATGGACAGCTTTTAACATATCTAAATTTATAGACTCTAAATCTAACCCAATAAAAATTATCCCATCTAAATTTTTAAAAATATCTTCTGGTAATTTAAATTCTATTAATTTCCCTAAAGCTATCTGGGGTAAAAATTGATGAAATTGATTTAATAATTGATGATCAAAAGAAGAAACTAAAAAATCTGTAGATCGCCAGCCTTTTTGTAAATATTCTTTAAGCAGTAAAGCTACAGGTTCAGCTGTATCACTACCTTTAAGCTCAATATTAATAGGTATTTTTCTGTCTACTAGGTTTATTACTTGTTCTAAAGTAGGTATTATTTCATTTTCTCCAGCATTTAATTTTTGTAATTGATCTAAAGTATGATTTTCTACAAAACCTTGACCATTAGTTGTGCGCTCTAAAGTATTATCATGAATCACAACTAATCGATTATCTTTAGTTTTGTAAACATCAAGCTCAATCATGTCAGCATTAGTGCTTAAAGCTTTTTTAAAAGCTTTTAAGGTGTTTTCTGGAGCTGTGCCGGAAGCACCACGATGAGCTATTATTAAAATCTGTTTAGGTTTTAGGATTAGTAAGATTAGAATAATTATAGTTATTAAAGAAATAGATTTAATTATTTTATTTTTCATATTTTGATCTTTTATAATTTTATTTATTTTTGTTATAATAATATTGATTCAAAACTGCAGCTTATTTTATAAGCTTTGGTAAAACTTGCCCAGTAGGGCCTATATGTTTTTATATTTTTTAATAAACTCTAAAAAATTATTTTTAATTATATTACTGTTTACAATAGCAAACAATTAATTTAATCTATAAATAATATATAAAATTAAAATTAGGATAGCTGTTACATGACTAAAAAAATAGCAAATATCACAGTTAACGTTAGTTATAACGTAGACAAGGCTTTAAGGCAACTTAAAAAGAAAATTGAACGTGAAGGTATTGTACGTGATATGAAACGTATAGTATACTTTGAATCGCCTACTCAAAAACGTCGTAAACGCTTAATCAGAGCAATCAAACAAAATTTAGTAGCTGCTACTGAAAACAAGAATTAAGTTAAAAATATTATGGACCAAGCCGCATTAATCAGAAAAAAACAAAAAGAATCACTTTTTTTTAGAGAATTATCTACAATAATATCTTTATTGCAACAAGATGAAAAAAGAATTGCTGGTTTGGTTCCAACTCGTCTTACTTTGTCTGATGACAAAGGTCTCTGTACCATGTATTTTACATGCGAAGATGATGCTTTTTTAAAAAAACTAGAAACACTCAAGCTTTATAAGCCTTCTATCAGAAAGCAATTAAGTAGTAATATTAAAGGTAGGTATACTCCTGATATATTATTTAAATTTGATGATAAGTTTAAAGGTTTATTAGAGCTTGATGAAATATTAGACTCTATCAGAAGCGATTTAGAATAAGTACTTGCTTAATAATTTTAGTTAACTATAAACTTATAAATATTTTTTAATTATGTTTGCCCTCCGCCTTACTTTGTAAGCTCCGGGGACAGGGACCCCTGGCGGTGCCTAAGCGCCCATTTTTAAAGAAATAAAGATTTAAGTTTAGAGTGTTTTAGTCTTACTTTTCCCAAGTTTTTTTCTCAAGTTGACGCCATTGGGTGCATAACACCTTCTTTGCATAAAAAGCATTAAGTAATCTAGATAAATATAAATTAGCAAAGCAAATATTTTTATTAATTAAGCAATAGCTGAGTAGTTACAAATTCTTATTTGAAAAAGGCGCTTTAGTCCCTACCGGGACAGTGTACCCGGAGATTGTGAAACAATCGCAGGGCTCTAAAAAATATAAATAAAATTATAAAAAAAGTATTAAGTTGGCGTCATTGGTCACCTCTGGGAATATGTCACCGGAGATTGTAAAGCAATCGTAGGGCAAAGTTTCTAATTTATTAAATTTGTGTATATTTTTTTAGTTACCTACGTTTATGGAGCAAGTGCTAAAATGGTCTTTAAAGATTACTTAATATTAGTTTTAATCTCTTGTCTTATTACTTTTTTTGCTATTAAGATTTCTAACTATTATTCTCAAAAAGTAGTTAAGTTTAATTACTATTGGTTATATTTAATATTTAATTTCATAGTTTTATATTATTGCAAAATTAATTATCAAAGCTTGATATTACCAGCTTTCTTAGTCTTTTGTTTAACAATCTGTACAGAAATAGACATCAGAATCATGATGATACCTAGATTGGTAACTCTTGGCGCCCAAATAATAGCACCATTTTTTTGTTTTTTTTCAAATTGGCCCATTTCTTTTTTAGATTCAATTTTCAGTGGTTTGGTAGCATGGTCATCAATGTGGTTAATAAGTTATTTATTTTATCTTTATAAAGGCGAAGAAGGTATGGGCATAGGCGATGCAGACTTGTTGGCTATGATAGCAGCATACTTAGGTCTTGCAGCAAGCT
>CAXNIA010000069.1:0-4189 GCA_964202375.1 Candidatus Babeliales bacterium
GCCTTCGACATATCTTGCTAATAAAGAGCAAGCAGCTTTACTTAAAATACAACCTTTAGACTCAAAAAACATTGATTCTATATTATTATAATTATTATTAGTTTTTAAATAAATAATAACTATATCTCCACAAGAAGGGTTTAGCTCTATAGCTTTTTTAATTTTATCTATCTTGCCATAATTATAAGGAAACTCAGCTTCTTTACTTAATAATTCAAATATTTCTTTATCCATAGATAATCTTTATAGTAATTATATTTTTTTAAATTTGCTATTTTTTTATAATTTGTTAATACTATTTATTATGACAATAAAAAACATTATTTTATTAAGTTTGCAAATTATACTTTTAAACGTCAAATGTATATCTGCAAAAAAAATCTTTTTAGATTTGGGTGACGTTGTTATTCATACATCTTATACTAGCTCTTTGGGTGATTATCTTCCAGCTATTTTTAAATATACTTTAAATGGTAATTCACCATTTAAAGGAAAAAATGATTATGAAAATTTTTTAATTAGTCTTTACGGTAAAGATCCTGCTTCAGGGTTACCTCTTATTTATAGACCTTGGCAATCCGGTATGATTACTGGCTATGATTTTGCTTGTGATGTTAATAGCAAAATAGAAAAAGCTAATATTTCTAGAGCTCAAAAAGAATTTTATAAAAAAGTAACAAGTTTTTTTGAACCTGAAAAATTAATTTATTCAAGAAGAATTTCTAAAAAAGCACTAAATACTATTCAAGAATTACAAAATAAAAATCACGAAATTTATATTCTTACTAATTTTGATAAAGAATCTTTTCCGTTACTTTTAAAAAAATTCGCTGATTTTTTTGCCACTATTAAGCCAGAAAATATCGTAGTTTCCGGATTTATAGGTTTAATAAAACCAGATGTAGAATTTTTTGACTATGTAAAAACTAAATTCAAATTAACAACTCAAGATTTAACAAATAGTTGGTTTATAGATGATAGACCAGAAAATATAGATAGTGCTAAAAAATCTGGCTTTAATGTTATTTTACATCAATCATGGCATGAAACCAAAAAAACATTAAAACAAGCTAATTTACTTTAAATTTCTAACTAAAACAATTTCTATTGATTTTTATAATTTATAATTTGTAATATTTAATTAAACAATTTAGTATTTACTCAATAAACATAGGTAACTATAAAAAACATATAAATATTTGTTTAATTTATATGTTTTGCCCTGCGCTTACTACGTAATCTCCGGGGACGCTGTCCCGGCGGGGACTATTCGCTTTTTTTAAGAAGTAATTTCTTATCTATTTTAACCCAATTGGCGACCTAAAACTATTTAGCAAATACTCACTACCTACGTTTATTCAGCAAATACACAATTTAGTATTTTCTCAATAATTTTAGGTAACTATAAAAAATTTAAATATTTATATTTTTATTTTGCCCTCCGCCTTACTATGTAAGCTTCGGGGACACTGGCCCGACGGGGCCTATACGTTCTTTTTAGAAATAGAATTTATTGTATATTTTAGTCCCAGTTGTTTTTACGTAACTACTCAGCTATTTGTTATTAAGTCTTATAAACTTACCCTGCGCTTACTTTGTAAGCTCCGGGGACAAGGGCCCCTGGCGGGGCCTAAGCGCCCTTTTTTAAATAATAATTATACTTTTTGATGCTTGCCTACGCTTTACTGCATAAGCTACAAATTTAATTTGCTACTTCTTAATAAAAAGCGAATAGTCCCCGCCGGGACGGTGTCCCCGGAGATTGTGCAACAATCGTAGGGCTCTAAAAAATATTAATTAAGTAATAGCTAAGTAGTTACAAGTTAATCAATTTTTAACGGGAAAAACTGTTTTTAAAGTATTGCTTTTTTGAACTCTGTACAGGACTGGGACACTGGCCCGACGGGGACTATTCGCTTTTTTAGAAATAGAATTTATTGTATATTTTAGTCCCAGTTGTTTTTACCTACGTTTATTGAGCAGATACGAAAAATTAATGGATTCGTTGCAAATCTCAAAAGAAGCCATCAAAACAATTCAAGAGTTACAAAATAAAAATTATGAAATTTATATTCTTAGTAATTGGGATAAAGAATCTTTCCAGTTACTTTTAAAAAAATTTGCTGACTTTTTTGCCACTATAAAGCCAGAAAATATTGTAGTTTCCGGGTTTATTAGTTTAATAAAACCAGATCTAGAATTTTTTGACTATGTAAAAACTACATATAAATTAACAACTCAAGATTTAAAAAATAGTTGGTTTATAGATGATAGGCCAGAAAATATAGCTAGCGCTAAAAAATCTGGCTTTAATGTTATCTTACATCAATCATGGCCTGATACCAAAAAAGCATTAGAAGAGGCTAATTTACTTTAAATTAACAAGGCTATAAAGATGACTTACTTCCATAGGTGTAAGCTTACGCCAAAAACCTTGTCTAACACCTTTTTTATTTAAACCAGCAAAATTAATTCGATCAAGTTTTTTTACTTTATAATCTAAAGAAGCAAAAATTCTTCTTACAATTCTATTTTTACCGCTATGAATAGAAAGAGTTAAATATTCTTTAGTAGAGCCGTAATGCATAGAGTCTACTTTAATAAAACCATCTTCTAGGGTGACACCCTTTAAAATAGTATTAAAGTCTTCACCTTTAAGTACTCTATCTAATTTTACTTCATAAACTTTACTAATATTAAATGATGGGTGCACTAAGCGATGCGCAAGTTCTCCGTCATTAGTAAGTAGCAGTACTCCTGTAGAGGCTCTATCTAATCTACCTATTGGATAAATTCTTTCAGGTAAATCTGCAACTAGATCAATTACTTTTTTTCTGCCTCTTTCATCAGAAAGTGTTGTAATACAATTTTTAGGCTTGTTTAGCAAAACATACACAAGATCTTGAGAGTTAATAGATTTACCATTAACAACAATATCATTAGCTACAGAGACACGATGAGCAGGGTTATCAATCTTGAATCCATCTACTGTTACTTTGCCATCTTTAACAAGTTCAGCAGACTCTCTTCTTGAAGCTACGCCACATTGAGCTAAAAATTTATTTAATTGAACACCTGTTAAAAAACTATCTTCAGATTTATTTTCTATTTTTTTAGTAATAACATTTGCGTTATTGCTATTTGGTTGTTCTTTTGTAACTCTTTTAGTTGACCTGTAAACTCTTTTAGGTTTGCTAAAAATTGGCTTATCAGGATCTTGCTTTACAAAACTTGATTTACTAAAACTAGTTTTATTTTTATTAGAACTAGTTTTAGTAGAACTAGCTCTAGTAGAACTTCTTTTACCAGTAATCGGTTTACTGGTTTTTCTGTTTATCATGATTCCCCCCCATAAAAATTGGTATCAACATCAATGCTGCTAAAATTATAAATATAACATAAGTGTACCACGGCATTTGGGTACTATGAAATTTAATTAATTTATTGCCAATAAAAGAATATACAAATGCTCCAGGAAAAGAGCCTATAGAAGTTGCTAAAAGATATTTTAATAACGTTATAGAACTTATTGAAGCTATGCTTACTACTACTATTGTAGGCGTGAAAGTGGTTATATATAAACTACAAATTATCCAAAACCAATTATCAGATTTAAAATCTATTTCTTTTTTATATTTTTTTAATTTTTCAATAATTTTTTCTTGAAAATAATGTCTAATTATAAACAAAGTTACAGTTGAACCTACAGAAAAAGCTAATGAAGAAAAAAGAGCACCTTTAAATGTTCCAAATAATGCCCCACCAAGCATGCTAAATAAACCAGTAAAAGGTATTAAAACAGCTGCCATTAAAAAACAGGCCAAAAGATAAATAGTTAAACTAAGAGTAAAATAATTATCAACATAATATTTTAAAAAATCATAGTTATTAATTAAAAAATCTTTTGTAAGATAAGGTTTTAATGAAAAATAACCAATGAATAAAGCTGTTAATATAAAAAACCATGAACCGATAATTTTTTTCTTCATCATAAATAAACTTTCTATGTTTTAATTTTTTAAAGATTTTAAAGATTCTAGAGAATCTAAAAATAAATCGATATCTTCATATTTATTGTAAGCTCCAAAGCTTGCTCTTATTGTACCATTAATATTTAAAATTTTATGTAGCGGTTGTGCACAATGATCACCTGCTCTAATAGCAATATTAAAATTATTACACCAAGCAG
>CAXNIA010000070.1:0-4182 GCA_964202375.1 Candidatus Babeliales bacterium
TAGATCTAGCTTAAATAGTTTTTCAGCAGCTTCTGATTCAGTTTCAGAGTCTACTTTGATAGATTTTTTAAAACCGCCAAGATTTTTAATAAATTCATCTAAATTAGTAAGCTGACCAAGATCAGTATTTTTTATTTTTTCTAAAACTAATTCTTTTTTTAAAATATTTTTGATCTCGGTACTTACATCAGCTAAAGCTTTATAAATAGTTGGAATTCTATCTAAAACCTCAATCAGCACTTCTTGATTATCATCTTTAAAAACTGGTGAAAGTTCATTTTTGCTTAAAGCAAAAGCTTGTTTTTCTAGTTCAGGATTATAAGTACCTCTCACAAAAGATTTTAACTCTTTCACGTTTTTTGGGTTTTTTGTCAGATACTCAGCAAGATTATTAGTTGTTAGTTTTTCAAGCTCAGCTTTTTCTCCTGAAACAACTCTTACTGTAAGACGAGGCTTACTTAAGACAAAATCTGCTTTATGTTGATTATAATAGTTGCTTATTTCTTCTGGGTTAACTTCTAAGTTTGCTTTAGTATGATCAAACTCAATAATATCGCCAACTCTAGATTCAGGAATAATATAACCGCCGTTAGCTACAACTTTATTATAAAAATTAGTTAGTTCTTCGTTTTGTTTTGCATCTTGCTGATTAGCTTCTTTTTTAGTTGCTTTAAATAAAATTAGATCTAATTTTTTACGGCTAGAAGATTTATTGTAAGCATTTTTTAAGACAAATTCCGGTACAAACAAGCCACCTAAACTCAAACTAAGTATGGTTTGATTAATAATTTCTTGCTTTATATCATTTTCGATATCAACAATCTTTTCATTTTTAGCTTTTGCTAACTGAGCTAAAGATTTACCAACAGGTAACATCTCCAAAATTTTCTTTTTAACGGTTTCTGGATTAATTTCTAAATTAATTTCTTTAGCTACTTTATTAAAAATAAAATCTTGGATCAAACCTTGTAAAGCTTTTTGGACTGGATTTGTAATAAGACCAAACTGCTCTAGCTGCTCTAAAGAAAATTTACCACCAAATTGGTTTTTAACCATTTCTATAAATAAATATTCTCTAGCTACTTTTCTGGAAAATTCTTTGGGGTCATTTTTTTGACCGTCAACAGCAAATAACCAACTATTTTGGCCTTTATTTAAATCTTTAAAGGGTTGCAAAAGCATAGTTAAGACAAAAAATATAGCAACTACGATCATCGATGATTTTGAATCTGATTTTGAACCAAAAAAATTTTTAAAAAAATCTGAAATCATTTTTATACCTCTTAATTTTATTTTTAATTAATTTTCAAGCTCAATAATTACCGGTTTTATTTTTTCTGTATGAGTTAATTTTTTATTTAAAATAATTAACTCATTTTTAGGCATAACCTCAGTAACTACTTGATACCATAATTTATTATTACTACCAGCTCTTTCTTTAAAGATTACAGGATAACCTTTATTTTTCAATTTATTAAAAAACTCTTTAGCTATTTTTTTATTACCATAACCGACAAGTTGAGCATAAGCTTTTTTACTACTTGTTTCGTTAAAATTTGTTTCAGGTTTTTTTATATTTGGTAATGATCTAATTTCAAGATCTTGTGGTTCTTCTAGATCAGCTAGAAAGACAGGCTCTAAATTTACTTCTTGTATTTTATCATGCGTAGCTAAAGTGAGGTTAAAAATGGCTTGATCATTTAAAGATTCTTTTAAAACTTCTATTTTTTTATTTTCTAGATTGTTTTTGTAACCCTTAAAATAACCAATCATAAAAGAAGTAGCTATCAGTGTTATAAATCCTGCAGCAAGTACGCTTACTTTTTTACGATCTATTATTAAATGAGTGGCTTTTTGATTATCCATAAAATATTTTCCTAGTGACAAAATATAAAATAAAAATCAATATACTGTTTTAATTGCATGTTTACAAACATCTAATTAAAATTTTGCAACTAATCCTACTTGTGTACCAGAGTCTTATGTCTTAAAGCTTGCGGGAAATAAATTTTTGTAACTACTCAGCTATTGCTTAATTATAATAAAACATTAAAGTTTTAGTTATTACAAGCTTGCCCTGTGCTTACTGCGTAAGCTCCGGGGACACCGTCCCGGCGGGGACTATTCGCTTTTTTTCTATTTTCCAATCAATTCTTAGTGCAATATTAACAATACTAATAATAGACCTCTTTTAAAATTTATGAATAATATAATTTCTTAAAAATAATTAGATATATGAGTAAGTTTATCTTGAAAAAGAACGTATAGGCCCCGTCGGGCCTGTGTCCCAGTCCTGTACAGAGTTCAAAAAAGCAATATTTTAAAAACAGTTTTTCCCGTTAAAAATTGATTAACTTGTAACTACTTAGCTATTGTTTAACAAATATTTTTTAGAGCCCTACGATTGTTTCACAATCTCCGGGGACACTGTCCCGGCGGGGAACAATTTCGTTTTGTTAAGAAGTAGCAAATTAAATTTGTAGCTTATGCAGTAAAGCGTAGGCAAGCATCAAAAAGTATAATTATTATTTAAAAAAGGGCGATTAGGCCCCGCCAGGGGCCCACGTCCCCGGAGATTACGTAGTAATCGTAGGGCAAATTTTTCAATTTAATATATTATTCATAGATTTAAGTAATAGCTGAGTAGTTACAAGTTTTAATATTAATTAATAGCTAACAGTTACTAAATTTGTACTAAATGTTATAATTACTTAACACTTAGTCTGTACTAAATGTTATAATTACTTAACACTTAGTACAAAAATAGAGATTTATATGTTTATTAAACGTTTGTTTTGGCAAAACTTAATAGAAGAGGCTTGGCAGAGAAAAAATATTATTTGGTTGATGGGAGTACGCAGAGTTGGTAAAACTAGTTTGTGTAAAAGTATTAATGATATTCATTATTTTGATTGCGAACGTCCAAGGGTAAGAGCATTAATGGCAGACCCAGAAGATTTTTTGAGCTCACAAGCAAATAAACGCATAGTTCTTGATGAGATACACAGACTTGACAATCCATCAGAGATGCTTAAAATAGCAGCTGATCATTATCCGACAGTTAAAATAATAGCAACCGGATCATCTACATTAGGTGCAAGTGCTAAGTTTAAAGATACGCTTACTGGTCGTAAGGCTGAAATATGGTTAACGCCATTATTACTTAGTGAATTAGAATTTTTTGGCAATGTTGATTTAAGGCATAGATTTTTGTACGGCGGTTTGCCTAATTTTTTTGTTCAAAAAGAATTACCAGAAGTTGATTTTAAAGAATGGATAGATGCTTATTGGGCCAAAGATATTCAAGAACTTTTTAAAGTTGGCAAGCGTTATTCATTTCAAAAATTTGCTGAATTATTATTAGCATATAGTGGAGGAATCTTTGAAGCTACAAAATTTACTGGCCCATGTGAAGTTTCTCGTCAAACTATAGCTAATTATTTAGACATTTTAGAAGAAACTTTTGTGGTTCATATTATAAGGCCATATTCTTCACATCGAGCTACAGAGATTATAACAGCGCCAAAAGTATATGGTTTTGATACTGGTTTTGGGTGTTTTGCACGAGGTTGGCGTGAAATAAGACCAGAAGATTTAGGTTTTATGTGGGAACATTGCGTATTAAATGAAATAAATGGAAAACTTCAGACTCGTGATATCCATTATTGGAGAGATAAACGTGGTCATGAAATAGATTTTATATTAAAAGACAGAAATGATAATTCAATTACTGTAATTGAATGCAAGTATTCAAGTTTATCTATTATTTCAAATCCATCACAATTATCATTAATTAGTAAAAATATAAAAGCATTTAGACAAATTTACCCAAACGGTAAAAACTTTATTGTCTCTACTGATATAGATATGCCTATTACTAAAGAACATGATGGCAATAAAATAATATTTGTGAATATAGAAAATCTTATTAAATTTATTTCTAACAATTAATAAACTTTGTAACTACTCAGCTTTAGAAGCCCTACGATTGCTTCACAATCTCCCGGGACACTGTCCCGGCGGGGCCTAATGTCGTCAACTTAAGACTTTTTTATAATTTTATTTACATTTTTTAGAGCCCTGCGATTGTTTCACAATCTCCGGGTACACTGTCCCGGTGGGGACTATTCACTTTTTTTTAAGAAATAGCAAATTAAATTTATAGCTTTCTAAGCTAGTTTT
>CAXNIA010000071.1:0-4004 GCA_964202375.1 Candidatus Babeliales bacterium
GCCTTAATAATATATATTTTGGTAGTGCTGGTGTTTTAACTAGAGTTAAAATAGGTAGAGAATGGTATTTAATTTTAGCAAGAGAAGTTTGTGGTCCTAAAAAAGGTACATACGATTGTTTTGCTGGTAAAAGAGATCAAGGTGAAAAACCCTTTGAAACAGCTTTTAGAGAATTTCGTGAAGAATCTAGCGGTGTATTTAGTAATTCTGAAGCTAAAGTTATAACTTCAAAAGCTAAAGCTATCATTGCTAAATTAAGTTATAAAAATAATAATGTTTCTGGTGTGTTGTATTTGGTTGATTTAGATCTTAGTCAATTTGCTAAATTAAAAAATAATTTTTATAAAAATCTTAAAAATCCAAAATTAAATCGTGTATTTAAAGAAAAAGATAAATTAGCTTTAATTAAAGAATCTGATTTTATAAAAGCTCTTAAAACTTCTCAGAATAGGCATCAATTATTTGTAGATGCTCAGGTATTAGAATCTAATTTAAAAACTAAAAAAGCTAGTATTCAAATTTATCCATTTTTGATAAAAATGTTAAAAGATTATTATAATAATAGTAAAAACTATATTAAAGATAGCTCTAATAAGTTAGCAAAATTTTATAAATAAATATTAAAATCTGTCACTACTCAGTTATCACTTCTTAAAAAAGTAAATCAGGCCCCTTATGGGGCCTGTGTTTCTAAAAGCATAAATATTTAATTTTTTTATAATCACCTAAGCTTATTAAGCAAATACAGTTAATTAATATAGTTAAATAATTATGATTCTTATTAATTAAGTACTTTAACTATATTATTAATAAGATTATTATCTATAATCGAGCCACCACCTTGTAAGCTATTATTCTTGCTACCACATTTTATACCATGATTTTGTAAAACTATTTTTAGGCTTTCTAAATTAATTTTTAAATCTGGTTGGGCAAAGATTACAAAGCTACTTTTTTGATTAATATTTGTATAAACAAATGCTATGCCATTAATATTTTTAGCTATAATTTGAGCAACTTCTTGAAGCAGTGAGTTATCAATTTCTTTAAACTCATGATTTACAAAAGCTATATTTTGGATTAATTGTTTTTTGCTACAAATTAAAGGTATTTGTAAATAAAGCATTTCTTTTTTGCTATTATTAAGTTCGCTATTTATTTTTTTATAATCTAAAGTTTGCTTTTCTATAGCTTCTAAAACATGTTCTTGTTGGACTTTAAAATTTTGAGAAATTTGTTTAACAGTATTGAACTCTCTTTGGAATAATTCTAGTGCCGCTAATCCAGTAACAGCTACTATTCTTCTGTTGCCAGCTGATAATGCTGTTGATTCAGTAATTTTAAATATACCTATGTCTCCTGTTCTTTTGACATGTGTTCCACCGCATAATTCTGCCGAAAAACTAGGTATGTCTATTACTCTAACACATTCAGGATTATATTTTTCACCAAAAATTGCTGTGATGCCTTTTTTGATAGCATTATTTAAATCTGTTTCATAAATGTTTAAACTAATGTTTTCCATTATTTTTTCATTTACTTTTTCTTCTAGGCTTTTTATTTGCGCAGCTGTTAAGTTTTCATGATAAGTAAAATCAAATCTTAGGTATTCAGGAGTTACTATAGACCCTGATTGTTTAAGTTGATTTCCAAATAAATTTTTTAAAGCGGCTTGTAATAAATGAGTAGCTGTATGATTTTTCATAATTGCTTGGCGTAATTTATTATCTACTACTAATTTTATTTTATCATTTAATTTTAAATCAGTTTCAGCAATAATTTTTAAGCCGATACAATTATTTATTTTTATTAAATCTTTTACTGAGGTTTTTTTAGTTTCAAATTCTAGATAGCCTTGATCATTTATCTGTCCGCCGCATTCTACAAAAAATGGGCATTCTTTAGCTATTATTGTACCTTCTTGTCCAGGTTTTAAATCTTTTACTAATTCGTTATTATAAATAATTGCTATAATATTTGAATCAGTTTCTACTTCGTTATAACCGGTAAACTTTGTTGATAAATTTTCTGGCAAATTAATTTGATCTTTGATTTGGAGCTTTTTACCTGATTGGAGTTTTTGCTTTTCCATTTCTTTATTAAAATTATCTAAATTAACTAGAGCATGATTTTCTTTTGCTACTAATTGGATAAGTTCTATAGGAAAGCCGAAAGTGTCATATAATTTAAAAGCTTCTTCACTTGTGATTTCATTTTTATTTTTTTGTTCGCTAAACATTTTAGCAATTAAATTACGGCCTCTAATTAAATTGGAAGCAAACTTTTCAATTTCACTTTTTAAGACAGAAATTATATAAGATTCATTTTCTGTCAGCTCTGGGTAAACTTCTGCCATAGCTTTAATGACAGACTTTGCTAAATCAGCAAAAATAGATTTTTCAGTTAGTTTTTGTTCAAAAAGTGCAGCTCTTCTAATTATTTTACGTAAAACATAACCCCGACCATCATTTGAAGGTGCGCACCCATCAGCTAATAAAAATGTTGAAGATCTTATATGATCAGCTAATACATTAAAAGCTGGCCTTAAATTTTCTTCTAGATAGCTTTTACCTGTAAGCTTTTCTATATTTTTAATTATTTCTTGAAAGATAGAAGTTTCATATACTGAATTTTTATTTTCAAGAACCATTAATAATCTTTCAAGGCCCATTCCAGTATCAACACCCGGTTTTTTCAATTTAAGATCATGGCCATCTTTTTGCCTATCAAATTGCATAAAAACAAGATTCCAAATTTCTAAAAATCTTTCTGAATCATCTCCAGGTTTATCATTTTTAGATCCATATTCTATACCGCGATCTATATATATTTCGCTACATGGTCCGCATGGACCAACATCTCCCATTTGCCAAAAATTATCTTTAGCTCCTAATCTTGAGATACGTTCTTTTGGTAAACCAATATGATTATGCCAAATATCATAAGATTCATCGTCTTCTAAATAAACGGTAGCATATAATTTTTCTTCGGCTATTTCTAAAGTTTTAGTTAAAAAATCCCAAGCAAATTGAATAGCTTCTTTTTTAAAGTAATCACCAAATGAAAAATTACCCATCATTTCAAAAAAAGTTAGATGTCTAGCTGTAAAGCCAACATTATCTAGATCGTTATGTTTGCCTCCAGCACGCATACATTTTTGAATTGAAGTAGCTCTTTTATAGCTTGAATCTAGACCTAAAAATAAATCTTTAAACTGATTCATGCCAGCATTTGTAAATAATAATGTTGGATCTTGAGCAGGTATTAAAGAAGAGCTTGCAACTTGGACATGATTGTTGATTTTAAAGAAATCAAAAAATTTTTTACGGATAAGATTATGATTCATATTTTATGATCTTACTTTTTAATTTTTAGCATAATATCTTTAAAATAAGAATCAAATTTTTAAATTGATATTTTTTTAGTAACTACTCAGTTATTTCTTAATTATAATATATTATGCCCTGCGATTGCTTAGCAATCTCCGGGGACAGGGGCTCCTGGCGGAGCCTAAACGCCCTTTTTTAAGAAGTAATTGCTTATGTTTTAGTCCAGTTTTTGTAACCTAAAGATAACTACTCAGTTATTTCTTAATTATAATATATTATGCCCTACGATTGTTTCACAATCTCCGGGGACAGGGGCTCCTGGCGGAGCCTATTCGCCTTTTTAAGTAAGAATTGTTTTTATATATTTGCCCTGCGTTTACTTTGTAAGCTTCGTGGACAGGAGCCCTTGGTAGTGCCAAAGCACCTTTTTTAAAGAAGACTTTTATTAGATAATTGCCCTGTACTTACTTCTATAAAATAACTTTGGTAAAACAAGATTAGAAAGCCATAAACTTAATTTACTACTTCTTAAGAAAAGCGAATAGGCCACGCCGGGACAGTGTCCCCGGAGCTTACATAGTAAGCGGAGGGCAAAATCTATAATTAAATAAATATTTATAATTTTTTTTAGTTACCTATGTTTATTTAGCAATTATCTTTTATTTCTATTACTTC
>CAXNIA010000072.1:0-3967 GCA_964202375.1 Candidatus Babeliales bacterium
AGCAAACAGCAAATTTAATTAAACATAAAAATATTGAAAAAGTTAATTATCCAATAAAATGGCCTAAATATCAAAAACTTAATAATAATGAGTTGCAAGATTTTAAAAAAAAATATGGTGATTATAATAAAGTAATTTTAATTACTGGCGGATCTCAAGGAGCTGTTTCATTAAATTATTTAGTAATAAACTGGCTAAAAAAATGTGACTTAAAAGATTTTATTATAATTCATCAAGCAGGTTCTAACAAAGAAGAATTAATAGAATTTTATAAAAACAATCTAATTAATGCTTATGTTTTTGATTTTATAGATGACCTAGAACCATTTTACAAAATTGCTGATTTTATTATAACTAGAGCTGGTGCTGGGGCAATAGCTGAAGGTTTATGGTCTAACGCTAAACTTATTATTGTGCCCTTAAAAAAAATAGCTGGAAATCATCAATATGAAAATGCTTTAGCAGCTTTAAGTGAAAATCCTAGCCGAATTACAATTTTTGATGAAGAAATTAAAAATCAAGATCTTTTTTTAAAAGATTTTCTGGAATATCAGGCTCTACAGATTGACCAGAAGAATTAACTCTATTAGCAGCTACTCTAATTTCAACAGCTTCTAAACTATTTTCTAAATTATTTATTAATTTACCTGATACCCAATCAATTTTAATCTTTTCAAGAGCTGGATTATATTTTATAGCTGGATGATCTAAGTCTTGATGAATATTCAACCAGATAGGAAAGGCTGTCTTTACAGGATAAATATTAACTCCTAAAGATTGGTTATCATCACAACCTATATATATTGCAGTAGTCAATTTACTTGTAGCACCACAAAACCAGTTTGTTCTAGAATCATTAGTAGTTCCAGTTTTGCCAAAAGATTCTATATTTAATTTAGCTTTATTACGATCCTTAAACCTCTCCATTCCAATTGCTAAAACGCTTATAACTTGATCTGAAATATAAGAATCAAAAATAATTTTTTGTTCTATCTGCGCGCACCAAATTTTTTTACCTCTTTCATTTTTTATCCATTTTATTAAATTAGGTTTCACAAAAACACCATGATTAGTAAAAACATTAAATGCTGCTGCCATATCTAAAAGAGTGCTATCAAGACAACCTAAAGCTAAAGAATAAAATGGCCCAACTGGTGATAGATTAACTTCTTTTGCTACATCATAGACATTCTTAGCTCCAGCTATAGCTAAAGCTTTAATAGAAATAATATTATTAGAATATGATAAACCTCTTGCCAAAGTCATTAATCCTGAAAACTTATGATTAAAATTTAAAGGAGACCAGATTTTATTACCCGCTATAGAAATTTGTAATGGCAAATCATAAACAGTATCTATTAAGCTTACACCCTTTTCTAAAGCTTTAGCGTAAACAAATGGTTTAAATATTGATCCTAATTGTCTTTTAGCTTGCAGAGCTCTATTAAATTTAGAATCTATAAAACTATAACCACCTACTAAAGCCTTAATTTGACCAGTTTCAGAATCAATAATTACTAGTCCACCATCTAAGGGCTTATCTAAACTAATTCTTAAATTTTCAATCTGTTTTTTAAATTCTTTTAAAGATTTATTTTGTAAATCTTTATTAAGAGTAGTTTGAACAATTAAACCTTGGGTATATAAAGCTTGGCGGCCATAATTTTTTTCTAACTGTTGTCTAATATTTTCTTTAGCATGAGGAGCACAACAATTATTATCTAATACCTTGCAGTTTAAGGGTTCTTTTAAAAAAGAATCTAAATCAACTTTATCAAAATAGTTTAATCTAAACATTGAATCTAGAATTAAATTTCTTCTAATTAAAGCTTTTTCAGGATTAATAAGTGGACAATATAAACCAGGACATTGAATAATAGCTGCTAGCATAGCTGATTGAGAAATATTAATATCATTAGAAGCCATACCCCAAAAACGCTGACAAGCTGCTTCTACTCCATAAATACCACAACCGAAATAAACATGATTAAGGTATGTTTCTAGAATTTGTTCTTTAGTATAATAATGCTCTATTAATAAAGAAACTAAGAGTTCTTTTATTTTTCTAGAATAAGTTTTTTTAGAATCAAAATATAATAGTTTAACTAATTGTTGAGTGATAGTACTGGCACCTTGAACAATTTTACCGGAACTAAAATTTCTTAAAATTGATCTTGCGATGCCACGCCAAGACAACCCAAAATGATTATAAAAATTACGATCTTCTGAAACAAGAAAGGCATTAATTAAATGTTTTGGTAAATTAACTAATTTTACATAATTACGTTTATCAATTTCAAACCTAGCCCATTCTAGGCCGTTATCATCTAACAATATAGTAGGCTTGGTACTCTTATATCTTTCTAATAAAGATATATCGATAGGCTCTTGATGAAAGAAATATAATAAAAAACCAAAAATAAAGGTTGAAAAAAGATATATACTAAAAGATAATAATCTAATATATTTATTTTTTAAAAAGTGCACTAGATTCAAAATATAAAAAACTTTTTTTATTTAATATTATATAATTACAAAAATTAGTATAGGCATATGAGTTGAAAGAACAAGTGAAAATATTAATATTTTTAATACCAATTATAGATAGTTTAATTATGACTTTTTTACAGCAGTATTATCAGCAATATTATCAATATAATTATTTATTAAATACAGAAAATATCATAATATTGCCCTCAATAACTATTTTAATTACTCTATGGAAATTTTGTAAAAACATAGAAATTATTAAATATACTATCTTGCAAAGTTTATATCTAAGCTTAGCCCAAATTAATTTAAGCCAAATTATTATGATTATCTTTTTAAATATTTTAGCTATTTATAGTAAAAACAATTTTAAATCGCCATTAGTTGCTTATTTATTTTTAAGCTTAACTTATTGGTTTACTTTAATATTAAATTATAATTTTAATTGGCAAACTGGTTTAATATTATTATTAATATTTATGATTATTTGGTATAATGAAAAAAGGGGTAAACTAGACAATCGCTTTGCTTAAAAACAAAGAGGAAAGTCCGGACTCCAAACAAAGAAAGTACCTTGAGAGGCAACAATCAAGGAGAGCGCAAGCTCATGGAAAGTGCCACAGAAAAAAACCGCCTTGAAAAAGGTAAGGGTGAAAACGTGCGGTAAGAGCGCACGGGCTTTTTTAGTAATATTAAAGCAGGGTAAACCCTACTTGGAGCAAGACAAATAGTGTGCGACGGTTCTTTGTTCCGGCTTGAGCATACGGGTATGTTGCATAGATAGATGATTGTCACTAATTTATTAGACAGAATCCGGCTTATTGTTTACCCTCTAATATTTTATATTTATGAAAATAATTTATATATTACCTTTTATTGCAGCTTTCAGCGGCTATTTTCTAACTAATTTTTTTTTAAAATCTAAAGCATTTTCAGCACCAAATTTAATTGGCTTATCTTTACATCAAGCGCTTAAAAACAGTAAAGAATTTAATATAAGTATTAAACTACTAGATGAGGAAGAAAATAATAATTTTAAGCCTGAAACAATTATATATCAAAATCCTTGCCCAGAAGCATTGATCAAAGAACGTCAAACAATCTACATAATAATATGTAAACAAAAACAAAACTTACCTTTTGAAAAATTAACTTTAAGAAAATTAGATAGCTTGGAAAAATGGCTAAAAAATAATGAGATAAAAGCTAATTTATATAACGTTTATAATCCAAATGTTTCTAAAAATGTTTGTATTGGTCAAAATATTCAAGCGGGTGATACTAATTATGATAAAAAAAATGTTATAATTTATATCGCACAAAATCACGAACAGATAGTTATTCCATCTTTTATAAATAGAAATAGCTTAGAAGTAATAGACTTTTTAAAATTATATAATTTAAAATTTAAAACTAATAAAAAAGCTGCTAATAAATCTATAGTAACTGAACAAAAACCTTTAGCTTATTCGATATA
>CAXNIA010000073.1:0-3936 GCA_964202375.1 Candidatus Babeliales bacterium
CCCCGCACACTTTATATAAATAAAGGATGCCTGGACCCTAAGCTTACCATACTATTTTGGTAACTTCGGGCCCATCTGGCAACAAGCTGCCATTAAGCCCTCAGATGATGCTACACATCAGAACACTTTATATATTTTTTATTGTACGAGCATTATTCTTGTGGCTTAGCGAACATTATTTTTGCGGCTTTTAGATAACGGTATAATTGGTAGTTATAAAATTGCTTCTTGAAAAAGGGCGTATAGGCCCCGCCAGGGGCCACTGTCCCAAGACTGTACGGAGTTAAATTTGTAGCCTAAAATACTACATAAAATTTTGGAAAAATAGTAAATGACATTGAGATTGATAAAGTTAATGTAACTATTCAGCTATTGGTTATTAAGTATTGTAAACTTTACCCTGCGCTTACTTTGTAAGCTCCGGGGACGTGGGCCCCTGGCGGGGCCTAAGCGCCCTTTTTCAAATAAGAATTATATTTTTTGATGCTTGCCCTACACTTTATTGCATAAGCTATAAATTTAATTTGCTACTTCTTAACAAAAAGTGAATAGTCCCCACCGGGACAGTGTCCCCGGAGATTTTGAAACAATCATAGGGCAATATATTATAATTAACCAATAGCTGAGTAGTTATCTTTTATTTTATAATTAAAAAAATATGATCTTTTGGGTTAGCCATCTGAAGGTTTTCTCTAGCTATTTGTTCTGTGTAAAAAGATTTTTCTTTTAGGTTATCAATATTATCAGATAATTTTTTTTGTTCTAGCTCTAATTTAGATAAATCTTTGATTAATAAATTATTTTCAGATTTTAAATCAAACCATAATTTTAAACCATTTTCTCCAAATAATATAAATAATAAAATTATTATTATTAAAAATAAAAAAATTAAGGAACCTATTATTTTTTTAAATTTCATCTTCACTCAAATATCTTTCAGCATTTGTTCAATAACTTTAGGTAATTATAAAAAAATATAAATATTTACAAAAATTATATATTTTGCCATGCGCTTACTATGTAAGCTCCGGGGACACGGTCCCGGAGGCAACTATACGCTTTTTTTAAAATAAAATTTATTATATATTTTAATTTTGCTTGTTTTTATCTATGTTTATTAAGCAAATACAGATTTTATAAATTATATTTGATTTTATCACGTAATTTAAACATGGCTATTAAATTAATTATTAATAAGCCAATGCCAACTACAGACATAATAGCTAAACATTGAGCAGCGGTTGCTATATAAGAAAAAAACATAAAAGCTGCCATGGCATAAATATTAAAAAAAATATTGCCAAATTTAGGTGATAAATAAATCGCTACTTTGCGACCAGTAGCAAAAAAGGCACTCAAGGATGAATAACCAACCATAAAAATAAATATAGGCCAAATTTTAAAAATAAATGGTACATAAGGAGCTAAGGCATGAGGTACCAATTGACTTTCTAAAATATTATCTTGCCAAGCACCAGTTATTAAAATTAGAAAAACGCTAAAAGAGCAAACTATAAAAGTATCAAAAAAGATACCAGTAATTCCTAAAGAAGCTTGCCTTTCTGGAATTGCTTCTTCACTTTCACTATTAATTATAGCCGCATACCCTATTCCAATATCACCACTGTAGCAAGCTCTTTTTACTCCATGAGATATTGATCCTATGACTGTGCTGCCGGCAAATGCGCCTAAAGCTGCATGACCAGTGAAAGCTGAACTAAATATTAAGTAAAAAGTAGGTAAGATTTTATCTATGTTTTGTGCAAATACAAAAGTACCAATTAAGATGTAGGCTATTATGAATAACGGTACAATATAGCTACTAATTTTACCAACACGGGCTATGCCGCCTTCACCTATTAAAAATATCAAGGCAAAAAAAATAATTTGTATATAATAAATAGGTATAGACCAACCAGTAGCTATAGTACTTGTAACTACTTTAAAAACAAATATTTCTACTCCATATATACATAAAAGTATGCAAAAACAAAAAGGTAAAATTTTTTGCCATAAAGCATGATTGCCAATTTGTTTTAAAAAAACCATTGGTCCGCCATCATAACCATTTTGATTGTTTTTTATCCGATATTTTACGCCTAAATAAATTTCAGCATATTTTAGAATCATGCTTAAAAAGCCGGCTACCCACATCCAGAAAACTGCTCCAGGGCCACCTATTTGTACTGCAGAGCAAACACCTACTAGGTTTCCTACGCCAACCATTCCGCCTAAAGAAGCAAAAAAAGCAGCTAGAGGTGGTATGCCTCTTTGGTTGCTTTCTGATTTGGTATCTTTAAAAAAAGAAAAAAATATATTTAAAATTTTATTGAATTTAGTTATTTGGAACCATTTTGATTTGCAAGAAAAGTATAATCCTAAAATTACTAGCGCAGGAGCTCCGATATATGTCCAAAAAAAATCATCTAGATAGTCTATGATCTCAAAAAATAGATTAATCATATTTTATTTAACTTTTATTTTTAAAATTTTATTTAACTTAAATAATAATAAAACAATATTAAAAAGCTATTTTTTGTATTTGCTTAATAAATGTAGGTAACTATTCAGCTATATTTTAAGTACTCTACGCTTAATGCATAAGCTCCGTGTAAACTTTCCCAGCGGGGCCTATAAGCTCTTTTTAAGAACGTATAGGTAAGTAATAAATTAAACTTGTAGTTTTCTAGTCTTGCTTTACTAAAGTTATTTTGTAGAAGTAAGTACAGAGCAATTATAAAATAAAATTTTTATTTAAAAAGACTATTAGTTTCTGTCCCCTGAGCTTACAAAGTAAGCGCAGGGCGAGCTTATAACACTTAAAAATTTAATATTTTATTAATGTTAATTAATAGTTGAGTAATTACAATTAACGTTTAACGAATTGGAATTTGGCACGTGCACCACGTTGACCATATTTTTTACGTTCTTTGTTACGAGAATCAACTGTTAACATTCTGTATTCACGTAATAAAGGTTTTAATTCAGCATTGTGTACAACAAGAGCTCTTGCAAAACCAAGCTTAATAGCATCAGCTTGAGCTGATTTGCCGCCACCCTTAACATTTACAGTAACGTCATAAAAGCGAGCAGCTTCTATTACAGAAAAAGGTAGTGAAGCGCTTGCTCTAGAAACATCAGTATCAAAATATTTGATGTAATCAAGGTCATTAACTTTTAGATTACCTGTACCATGACGTAAAAAAACTCTAGCCACAGATGACTTACGACGTCCAACTGCATGGGCTACAGGAATTTTAGATACTTTATCTGGAGAAACTTTTATTTTATTTGTAACTTTCATAAAACTCAAAACCTAATTTTGTATAAAATCTTTTATTTTAATTTTAAATTATATACCTGAAATGTCAAAAAAGATGTATTTACGTAACTACTTAGCTATTACTTAGTTATAATAGACTTCTTAGAAAACCCTACGATTGCATTATATGCAATCTCCGGGGACACTGGCCCGACGGGGCCTATACGTTCTTTTTAAAAAAAATAATACCAACATGTATCTAATTATTATAGGAAAAATCGTATTATTCATAGGTTTTAAAAGAGGTCTAATATATTGCCCTACGATTACTACGTAATCTCCGGGGACACTGTCCCGGCGGGGACTATTCGCTTTTTGTTAAGAAGTAGCAAATTAAATTCGTAGCTTATGCAGTAAAGCATAGGCAAGCATCAAAAAGTATAATTATAATTTAAAAAAGGGCGATTAGGCCCCGCCAGGGGCCCCCGTCACCGGAGATTACATAGTAATTGCAGGTCAAAACATATAATAGACCTCTTACGAAACTATAATTAATTTAAAATTTTGGTAAATTATGATGTAAATCAATCAAAATCAAAAAAGAAAATGAAATTTAATAACATAAAAAATAAGCCCGATGAAAAATTTAGAAGATTAACTGGTGTAAAAAGAAT
>CAXNIA010000074.1:0-3850 GCA_964202375.1 Candidatus Babeliales bacterium
AGCCATCTTGGCCTGGAACTAACTCAACAAAAATACCAAATTCAACATGTTTTCTAACTTTACCGTTATAAATAGAACCTTTTTCAATAAGTCCGGCTAAGGTTTTAACCCAATTAATAGCTACCTGTAAGTCAGCATCTGGTCCAGCGAAAATACGCACCATGCCATCATCTTCTATATCAATAGATTCAACTTTGGTAACAGCAATGATTTCACGAATTACTTTGCCGCCAGAACCAATTACAGCACCTATTTTATCTACAGGTATTTTGATAGAAATTATTTGAGGAACTAGGTCTGAAAGGTCTGCTCTAGATTCAGTTAAAGCTTTTTTCATTTCATTTAAAATATGCAATCTACCAATTTTAGCTTGCTGCAATGCATCATTAAAAACAATACGTGGCAAACCACCTTTGTTTTTAATATCAAGCTGAATTGCTGTTACACCAAGATCTGTACCAGTAACTTTAAAATCCATCCAACCAAAAGCATCTTCAAAGCCTGATATATCAGTTATAGCTTGAAACTTACCTAACGAACTTTTTAATAAGCCCATAGCAACACCGCTAACCATTGCTTTAACAGGTACTCCGCCATCCATTAATGCCATCATACCACTACAGACTGTAGCCATTGATGATGAGCCATCAGATTCTAAAATATCAGTAACCAAGCGCACAGTATATGGAAACTCATCTTTAGCAGGCATAATATATTTTAAACCTGATAAAGCTAGATAACCATGACCAACTTCACGGCGACCAGGTCCACGTGATGGCTTAACTTCACCTACAGAAAAAGAAGGGAAATTATAGTGTAAGAGAAAATTATTCTCAACATCACCACCCATTAATAACTCTACTTTTTGTTCATCTTGAGAAGAACCTAAAGTTAGACTAGTTAGAGCTTGAGTGTTACCACGTTTAAATAAACATGATCCATGCACAAACGGTAGAAGGCCAACTTCTGTAGAGATATCTCTAACTTGATCAAAGCTGCGACCATCAATCCTTTTGCCTTCATTGAAAATCCATTCAGTTAAAGCATCTTTAAAGCAAGACTCTAAAGCATAATCTATTTCACGAACAAACTTAGAATTTTGTTCTATTAAAGCAGCATTAATTTCATTAAATTGTAATTTTAATTTTTTGATTACTTCAGATCTTTCTACTTTGGCTAATTTATAGATTTGCCCAAGACGTTCTGATGTCCAAAAAGCTAAAGCTTTTTCGTTCCATAAATTCCAATCAATAGTTGAAACAATTTCTTTTTTAACAACTTTTAATTCAGCTGCAATAGAAATTTGCCAATCAACTTGCTCTTTAATTATTTCATGAGCTTTAAATATAACATCTAATAATTCTGATTCAGAAACTTGATCCATGCAGCCTTCTAGCATACACACACCTTCTTTTGTTCCTGCAACAATTATTTTTACTTTAGATTTTAAAATTTGCGGATAACTAGGATTATAAATCCATTCACCATCAACAAGTGCAATTTCTACAGCTCCAACTGGTCCTAAAAAAGGCACTGAAGATATTGTTAAAGCTAAAGAAGTAGCGATTAAAGCTAATATCTCTGGAGTGTTTTCACGGTCTACAGAATAAACAGTGTTCATTACTTGAAGCTGATCAAAATAGTGTGAGGGAAACAATGGTCTAATAGCTCTATCAATTAAGCGACTAGTTAAGACTTCACGATCTGTAAACTTACTTTCACGCTTATAATATCCACCTGGTATTTTACCGGCAGCAGAAAATTGTTCACGATAATCGACGCTTAATGGCAGAAACCCGGGAAAATCTTGGGTCTGAGCTGTACATACTGTTGACAACAATACTGTACCGCCTTGCTTAAACCATGTTGCTCCATCAGCTTGACCAGCAAATTTGCCGATTTCTACTTCAAGATTATATTTTTTAAACGTAAACACTGACATATTAACCTACTTTCTAAGACCAAGAGCTGCAAGTAATTCTTGATGCTTGCTTACATCATGTTTTTGAAGATACGCAAGAAAACGACGACGTTGCCCAATAATCTTAAATAAGCCTCTTAAAGAAGAGTAATCTTTTTTATTTGTTTTAAAATGTGGTGTTAAGTAATTAACTCTTTCGCTCAAATTAATTATTTGAACTTCTAGTGAACCTTTGTCATTTTCATGATGACGAAATTTTTCTATTAATAAACTGCGATCAAAAACAGCCATTTTTTCCTTCTAATATTTATTTTAAAACGTTTTTTAAAACGAATTAACCATTTTTGTCTGAAATATATAACATCTTAATTTTGCTTTAATATATCAAAATCGTCAACTGGTAGCGATAAATTATCTAAAAAGAATATTCGTTGTTTTTAGATAATATTATTATCAATATAAGAATAAACTTAAAATTTTATGAATAAAATAGAGATTAAAAAAATAATTTTAATTACCCTAGCCTTATTTTTTTTAATAAGTAGCTTTGCGATACTAAAACAATTAAAAAATATTCTTTTTATGTTTACGGTAGGCAAAGAGTATTTAAAAATTGCTAAATCCTTAACTCCAGTATTTCTTATCACAATTGTTTTATTATATTCTTTTCTTTTAAACCATCTAAAATTTTATAAAATAGTTTCTTTTTTTATTATTTTTTATAGTATAATTGGTCTAATATTTGCTTATTTTTTTGGCCATCAAACTATTGGTTTACATAATAATATTACTTCAATAGATAGAATATTAGGCTGGCTGTTTTATTTTTACATAGAGGGTTTTTCACCTTTTATAATAAGTGTTTACTGGTCATTTATTAATTCAATCAATAATAATACAAGCGCTAAAAAAAATTATAGCTTTTTTATAGCAGGATCAAGAATAGGTGGATGCTTAACTGCCTTAATTTCATATTTTTTTATGCAAAACTGCTTAACCAATAAATGTATCTGGAAACATCAAGTTTTACTTATAGCTTCATCTATTTTGTTAATTTGTGCTTTGCCTGTAGTTTATAAAATAATTAAAATTATTCCGATATTAGATCTTGAAAAAAATTTAGATAAACATAAACATAAACATAATAATTTATTTGAGGGATTTAAATTATTATTAAAAAATGCTTATGTTTTTAGCATGTTTTTATTAATTTTTTTATACGACATAATTAACACAATAGTAGACAATAGACGATTAGTTTTAGCTAAAGAAAATTTTAATGATATTTCAGAATTAACAGCCAACTTATTTAAAGATCAATTTTTAATAGATTTAGGATCGGTATTTGTTTCATTATTATTAACCACTTTTTTACTAAAATTTTTAAATAAAAAGTATTTTTTAATTATTATTCCACTATCTATAGGAATTTTATTATTTAATTTATCTTTAAAATTTAATTATCAAATAATAAGTTTAATTTATATTTTAATGAGAATAATAAATGATTCAATATTTTTACCTACCAGAGAAGCTCTTTATATACCAACAAGCAATGACATTAAATTTAAATCAAAATCTTGGATAGATTCATTTGGTAGAAAAATTGGTCAGTCTACAGGAGGGATAAGTATTAATCTTATAGAAAATTATTCTTCTATAAGCAATATAAGCATAACTTCCATCTTAAATCATTATTTTCTAATATTAATAGCTATTTGGACAACAGTAGCTTACTTTTTAGGAAAAAAATATGCTAAATTAATAAAAAATAATCAAACAATTAATTAAATAAATACTAGACCTCTTTTAACTACTCAGTATTTGCTCAATAAACGTAGGTAACTATAAAAAATTATAAATATTTATTTAATTTATATATTTGCCCTACGATTACTACGTAATCTCCGGGGACACTGTCCCGGCGGG
>CAXNIA010000075.1:0-3833 GCA_964202375.1 Candidatus Babeliales bacterium
CAAGCTAATATAAAAATGGTACTAAATACTATTGTTATAAACCAAGAAATATTAATTTTATTATTATTATTATTATTATTATTATTATTGATCATCAACTTCTTTATTTAAAGGGTGAAAGTTGTTACACATTTGAGTAAGCTGAGAAGTAGTTACATGGGTATAACGTTCGGTACTTGATAAACTTTTGTGACCCAATAGTTCTTGTACTACTCTTAAATCAACTCCTTGGTTTAAGAGATGGGTAGCAAAGGTGTGTCTTATTTTATGTGGGGTTATTTGTTTTTGCATTTTTAGACAAATTCTAAACATCTCTAAAACTCTTTGGACAGATCTTGTTGTCAGCGGACCACCTTGTTGATTTAAAAAAAGATTAGTACAAGATTTATTTATTTTAAACAAAAAAGGTCTTTCATGATTCAAATAACGATGAAGTTGTTCACCAGCTTTATTACCAAATAAAACTATTCTTTCTTTACGGCCTTTACCAAAAACTCTAATTACTTTTTGGTTAAAATCAATATCATTTAATTTGATTGAAACTAGTTCAGAGCATCTGACACCTGTAGCATATAATATTTCCAAGATAGCTTTATCTCTTTGAGGGCATTGAGTTTCTAAAGAAGCATCAGGAATATTTTCTAATAAATAAAATATTTCATCTATTGTTAAAAATATTGGCAGCTTTTTTTCTAATTTAGGCCTTATTAATCTTAAATTTAAAATAATATCTTCTTGTTTTAAATATCTTTCAAAAGATTTTAAAGCAGATATTTTACGAGCAATAGAGCTTTTAGCTATTTTTTGATGATAAAGATGAACAAAAAAACGATCTAATACTTCAGCTGTTAAACAAATTTCTGAAGATTGGTTTAATGCTGCACTAAGATTTAACCAAAATTCTAAAAATTGTGTTAAATCAGATTGGTAAGCTCTTATAGTATGGGTAGAAAGATTTTTTTCTACTGAAATATAAGTTAAAAATTGATCTTTTTTTTGTGATATTTCTGAACGTTTTAACATTTTTACTACCTGATATTTAAAAGCATTAATATATCAGATAATTTGAAATTCTCGACATCTTCTATTTACCGAAGATCTATTAACTTTTAAAAAATCCGCAATTTGATTTTGATTTTTAAATGTTTGCCATAAAGCATTCATTAATACAGGATTTTTTAAAGCTTTTTTGCCTAATTTGGCAGCCTCAATAATTGAAGGGTCAGTGATATTAAAAGCAGGGTCAATAAGATCTTGATTTTCAAAAATATTAATTTTTTTAGAAATTAATTCATTAACAATATTAGTTAAGCTAGTTAAACTATCTGGCTTTTGGTTAATAATTTTTTCTTTATCTTTAATTTGTAATTCAAATAAATTACCAATTTTATTATAATTAGTAGCTTTTTCAGCTATGCCATTAGCTAGATCTAAAAGATCTATCTCATTTAAATTTTTTAAAGATGGAAAATTAATAGTTGTAGTTTGAATCTCTTTATATAGCTTTGGAGATATTTTGCCAGTATTTAAGAGGAAATCTAAATTTTGTTCTGTAGTAAAGATTAAACGCGATTCTGTTTGAACTGAAAAATCGCTTTTATATGGGTAAAAAATGCCATAACTAACTATATCTGCTAAATCATCTTGAATAGATAAAGGGATATTCTCAAGATGGTTTATAACTAAATTACCAGAAAAGTTTTCTAAGATTCCTTCTGATTCTGCTAGTAATTGTTTTGAACCAAATAATTCTATCTTTATTTTTTCCAAAGAAATATTAGAGCAAGAATTAAAAAATTTAATATCTTCTTTAAGGCTGATATGATTAATTAAATTTACTAATATTTTACTATCATCTGCTGTGGCTTTAATTAAAATTGCTTTTTTGGTTAAAGCTAATTTAAGTAGATCAATCTTTAAATTAATAAGTATTTCACTATTTCCAGGTATAAGATTATTAATTAAAATTCCAGATTTAGTTGTTTCTAGATATAATAAATAATCCCAATCAGTAGGATTTTTTAAACTATTAAGCTGTGCTTTAATGATATCTGTAGCTTCAGCATAATTGAGAGTAATTATAATATTATTTTGTTCTAAATTTGGCAAAACGCTAATCATATATTTTTTTTGAGTTAAAACATCAGAGTAATATTTTGTTTGTGGTATTTTATATTGTTCTACTTGCTGAGCTAATTGTTTTAAAATTCTAGTAAAAGGGTGCCCATCTTGTTGATTAATATTAAAATTAATCATATTTTTAGCAGCTTGATTTGCAAAAATAAATTTACGATTACTATAATATAAAACTCCTACTAATTGATCGGTATTATTTTTTAAAAGTGAGCGTAAACTTTCTTTGTATTGTTTTATTTCACAATGTTTATTATAAAGCTCTTCTTCTAAAGATTTAGATTTATTTAATAACTGATAAATAGTTTGCTGTTGTATTGTATAAATAGTATGAGCTAGATAGCGTACAAACATTAAAATTTCATCATTTTCTATTTTATTAAATATTTTATAATTATTTTCTTTAATACAAACAGCCCCTAGGGTATGCTCTTGATATTTAATTGGTATTAAAATAATTAGTTTTAAATCACGCATTAATTCTAAAATTATTTCATGATTTGCTTGTTTATCATAAAAGTTGTTAATTTCTAATTCTTCATAATTAATAACTTTATTATCTGAAAGCATTAAAAGTGATTCAATAGATTTATTAAAAGATTTATCAAAAGATTTATCTATCTTTTTAAATTTATTAAGTTCTGAAGATTGATTTATATTATTTTGAGTTCTTAGGTAAAGTATAGTATCTCTTGGAAGTACTCCAAAAGATTTTTCAAATAATCTTTGAACTATATAATTTAATTCGGTAGTTGATTGAACATGGCTAAGTTGATCTAAAATAGCTTTGAATTCGTTAATAAATTTAGAATAAGAAACATTATTAGGCTCTGGATTAAAATTAAGTAATCTTAATCCTAAAATTCTTTTTATACAAAAATAAAACATTCCAATAGATAACAAACAAGAAATAGAATATAAAGGTTGAATTAATGTTGCTGAATTATAAGTTGAAAATTGATAGGCTTGAATGAATTCTGAAAGAAGTTTTGGGGCTATAATGCCTAATAATAATATTTTAACTTGCTTTCTGACTAAGCTTGGAACATTAATTTGATTAGAATTGGCAATATAAAGCTTCCAAAATAGTAATATTAAATTTAAAAAACTAATAATTAATAAATACCAATAAACAAAATGGATTAAATTTATTTCATTATAAATACCGATAAATTTAAAACAAAATAGATCAAATTTATATCTAGGAAGATCTATTAAATTAAATTTAAATATCGACAGCCAAGTAAAAATAGAAGTTGTTATGAAACTCATAAGTAATAAAGATTTTTCAATAAATATTGCTAAATATTTGCTAGTCTTACTTTGATAATTAAAAGATATTAATAAATTAGAAAAATTAATTAAAGCTTGATAATGTATTATGCAAAAAACCCAAGCTAACCGTATAATAAAAACAACTAAGTTATAATTAGTTATAAATCCAAAACTTCTTAAAAGCTTTAAAGACCAAGCTAAATCTTCAAAAATAGTACCGATTATAATCAATAGAAATATTAAAAAGCTACTGTTGAATTGCCTGCTTTTTAAGGCATATCTACTAGAAAAATAAAGCAAATAAGTTTTTATTAAAATTCCAATAATAGCACAGAATAAAAGCATTTTATCACTAGCGATAAAATTTAAGATAAGCATAAATTGATTAGATACAGAAATCATAATTTTATAATTAATAGTTTTTT
>CAXNIA010000076.1:0-3795 GCA_964202375.1 Candidatus Babeliales bacterium
GGACAAACAGCATCAATTTCTAAACCAGGCTCTACAAAAGGAAAGTAGCTAGGTCTTAATCTTATTTTGTCACTACCTAATAATCTTTTAAATAAATCTTTTAAAGTTCCTACCAAATCACCTAAAGTGATATTTTCAGAAACAACCATACCTTCTGCTTGCATAAATACTACATCATGTGAAGCATCAGTAGCTTCACATCTGTAAGCCCTACCAGCATAAAAAATTGCTAAAGGCAGTTCTTTTTTAGCTAAACTATGAATCTGTACAGTAGAAGTATGCGTACGCATTAAATAATTAGGTATATTTAGCCAGAATGTATCTTGCATATCTCTGGCAGGGTGATCAGCGGGTATATTTAAAGCTTCAAAATTAATATATTCAGTTTCTACTTCAGTACCTTGACCAATTTCATAACCCATGCTTATAAAAATATCTTCTAATAGCCTAGTTATATGTGTATAAGGATGCAAGTGACCTTTAACTTGATAAGGCTTGTAAGCAGTAACATCTAGTTTTTTTTCAGTAATTTTATGAATTACTACCGGGTTTAGATCAACATGAACTTCTTGCTTAAAACTTTGTAAGTCTTTACCAAAAAGACGCTTTTCTTCATTGTTTAATAATTTAAAATCATCAGTTATTTCATCAAGTAGATTATTTTTACTAGTGTATTTTTTTTTTAAGTTATTTAAATCTAAATTATTTTTATCAGTTAAATAAATATTTTTTAGCTGATCTAGTTTTTCTTTAAAGTTCATGATCTGTTTTCTTTATAATTTGTAACTACTCAGCTATTTGTTAATTAATGTTTTTAAATGTTATAAGTTTGCCCTGCGCTTACTTTGTAAGCTCCGGGGACACTGGCCCGGAGGGGCCTATTCACTTTTCTTAAGAAAGAATTTCATAACTACTAAGATATATAAAAAAAATATTAATTCTAGTGTTTTTATATTAGCTATTAGTTAAAAAAGAAAAAAAAGCGCTTAGGCCCGGCTAGGGGCCCTTGTCCCCGGAGATTACGTAGTAATCGTAGGGCACTAATTAAATAATAGCTTAGTAGTTACTATGATTTTAATAATTCATAAGCTCTATTTATAATTTTTTCTGGCATGCCAGATATTTTAGCAACTTCTATACCAAAGCTTGATTTAGCTGAGCCAGGTTTAATATTATGTAAAAATATTATTTTATGTCCAGACTGATCAACTACCGCATGTAAATTTTTAATACCATCTATTTGTTTTTCTAAATTAGTTAATTCTTGATAATGAGTAGCAAGCATCAACATGCATTTTTTTTCATGCAGATATTCAACTACAGCTCTTGCTATAGCTATACCATCTTCTGTACTAGTACCTCTACCTACTTCATCAAGCAGTACTAATGATTTTTGATTAGCTATATTACAAATTGCTGCTGTTTCTTCCATCTCTATTAAAAAAGTACTTTTACCTTCTTTTAGGTTATCACCAGTGCCTATTCTGGCACAGATCATATCAGTTAATGGTATTTTTGCTAAGCAAGCTGGTACAAAGCTACCTATATGAGCTAAAATAACTATTAAAGCTGATTGCCTTAAATAAGTAGATTTACCACCCATATTAGGACCCGTTATAATTAAAGAACGGTAGTCTGCTACAAACTCTAAATCATTTGGTATAAATTGATTATTAATTTTTTCTATAACTGGATGTCGACCATCTTTAATAAATAAATCATTAGAACTGATTTCAGGACAAACATAGCTTCTTGTAGCTGCTAAATGGGCCAAAGAACTAAATAAATCAAGCTGTGCATAAGCTTGAGCTAACAAACGTAATGGCCTGGCATGGTCTATTACTGATTGAGTTATATTATTAAATGTTTCTTTTTCTAAAGCTTCTACTAATCTTTTTGCCCTAGTTATATATTGCTCTAAAGCTCTTAACTCTGGTACTGTAAATCTTTCTCTGCCTGATAATTTTTGATATGGTTCATAGTAGCTAGGAACAGAGCCTAAATTAGTATTAGTAATTTCTATTAAATAACCATGCACCTGATTATAAATTATTTTTAAAGAGTTTATACCAGTTTTTAGTTTTTCCGCTTGTTCAAAATCTAATATTTTATTAAGACCTATCTGAACATCTTGTCTTAATCTATCTAGTTCTAAGTTAAAACCAGAGCCGATTTGGTTTTCATTAATTGCTAGTTTTAAAAAATTAATTAATGGTTCAAAATTACCAATTAAAGAGATAGATTCAGCTAATAAGCTTGGTAAATTTAAACTTGAATCTAAATTTGAATTTTGAAAAATATTTAATATTTTATCAATAATCATTAAACCATTTTGCAGCGCTTGATAATCATTATAAGAAGCTTTTTTAATTAAACATCTACCTACTATTCTTTCAAAATCAGGTAATTTTTTAAGTATTTCTCGTAACTCTGTTTTAAGATAAACATGATTATAAAAAAACTTTATAACTTCTTGTCTGTTTTTTATTTTAGTAAGATCTTTTAAGGGCTGAATTAGCCATTGCTTTAGTAATCTGCTTCCCATAGGAGTTACTGTTTCATCTATGGCTGAAGTCAAAGTACTATTTTTATCATTATTAAGGCTTTCTGTAATCTCTAGAGTTTTCTGTGTAACAGCATCTAGATAAAGATAATCTTGAATATTGTAAAAATTAATTTCTTTAAACTGGTTTAAAGTTTCTGGTTGATACTTATACATATATCTATAAAAAGTATGTAAAGCGGGAATAAATTCTAAATTGTCAAAACGTTTTAGCCAATTAAGGTAACCTATTTGATGACTTTCATCTTGATTGTCAAAACCATTTTTACGAACTAAAGTTGCCATGTAACCAGCTAGTTTACAAGCATTAATTAATGCTGTACTTTCTTTAGAGTTTTCATCTATAATAATCTCATCTGGTGTAAATCTGACTAATTCAGCTTGAAGATATTTTAAATTATTACTTAAAGGTAATTTAGTGCTCCACAACAAACCAGTTAGTAATTCTGCGATAACTAAAGAACATTCAGTATTATTCTCTGTATTATTTTCTGTATTATTTTTTATAGTACTTAAGATCATTAAGTAAGAAGATTTTTTTTCATTAAGTAAAACAGAATCAGTCATAGTTCCTGGGGTTATAACTCTTGTTATACCTCTTTTTACTATTTTACCTTGTTGCGCTTCTTCTAATTGATCGCAAATTATTACTTTAAATCCCGCTCTAGCTAATTTTATAATATAAAAATCTGCGGCATGACAAGGTACTCCACATAAAGCTATTGGTTGATCTGCCAAATTACCTCTAGAGGTTAAAGTTATATTTAGCTCTTGAGCTGCAGTTACAGCATCTTGAAAAAAAAGTTCATAAAAATCACCAACTTGAAAAAAGATTAAAGAGTCTAGGTACTGAGATTTAATTTCCCAATACTGACTCATTAATGGTGTTAGTTGCTGTCCGGTTAAGTTTAAAGACTCTTTTTGTATTTCCATAATTAAACTAAGCTATTTAAATAATATATTTTAATAATTATCTCATATATTAAACTCTAGCGCCAGCTTAAGACTTTTTTATAGTTTTACCTATATTTTTTAGAGCCCTACGATTGTTGCACAATCTCCGGGGACACCGTCCCGGCGGGGACTATTCGCTTTTTTAAAGAAGAGACAAATTAAATTTATAGTTTGCTGATCTTGCTTTATCTTATTTTTTTGCCTTAAGTTGACGCTATTAGGGGCCCCTGTCCTGAGAGCTTACATAGTAATCATAGGGCAAATTCTTATCTAAAAAA
>CAXNIA010000077.1:0-3747 GCA_964202375.1 Candidatus Babeliales bacterium
TCCGTGATCACCTATTTCTTGTTACTTTTATTATTGCCAGGAATTGGCCAATTGATTTTACAAAATTTGATTAATAATAAACAATTTAATAATTAATAAAGTATCTAGTAAATAATTATTATTTTAAAAATAAATTATAGGCCCCGTTAGGGGCCACTATCTTAAAGATTACGTAGTAATTACAGGTCAATATATTATAATTAAATAATAATTGAGTAGTTACTTAAAACCAACTAGATATTTTATGACCTAAGTTACTCCAAAAACCTTTTTTCTTTTCAGCAGCTTTTTTTAAAGCTTCTTGATGTTTCTTTTCACGTATTTCATCTTCTTTATTTTTTTCACGTGTTTCAATTAAAGATTTATCAGTTTTTTCTTCTAAATTTAATACTTTAGTTAATTTATAACCCATATCTGATAAAGAAGTTAGCTTTTCTTTTAAATTATTTAAGGAGCTATTTTGATTTTCAATAATTTGATTCATGTATTTTTTTAAATCAAATTCTAAATATTTTGATAAGTTTTTAGAATTTTTTAGGTCTACTTCAATTTGTAAATAATATTCACGTGCTTTTTCATCATCTAAGGTTTGAGCTATTTTTTGCAACAAATCCCAAGATGTACTTTCATAATTACGGCATGTTTTTAAATATTTACTTAGATCTTTTAATATCTCATCTAATTGTAATTGATACTGTGTTATTTTTTCTAAATTTTCAGTTAAAGACTGTAATTCTTTTTCTGTAGCTTCAATTTTAGTTTTTGCTATACGTTCAGCTTCACTTAAATCTGATCTAGCTTTTTTTTCATTTTCTATTTTTTCAGATAAACTTTTTAAGTTATCATTTAAACTAACTTCATCTAAACCTAGTTTAAACCAATAATTATCAAAATCTCTTTCAGCATTACTTTTTATAGTTAAGTAATCAAACTGAATATTTAATAAATTATCATTAACTAACTGTAAATCAGTGAATGCTTTTTTAGCTTCTTGCCACCAAAGCTTTTTTAAAAGCCAATTACCTTCTTCATCTGTATCTACTGTATTAAGCCCAACTGGTGGTAAACTATCTTCTAATATTTTAGGATCTATTTTATCTGAGCTTTCTACTTTTTGTTCTGATTCAACTTTTTCAGGTAAATTAATTATATTTTCAGCTACTTTATTTTCAGCTACTTTATTTTCAGCTACTTTATCTTCAGTTACTTTTTCAGAAGCTATAATCTCTATTTTATTAAATAATATAGTTAAAATTAAAAGCTTAGTTATACTTTTCATAAATCTATTCTCCTTAATCTATTTTTCTTAAAAACTATAAAGTTTGAGCAAGATCTTTGAGCTCAGCAAAAAGACCTTTTACTAATTCTTCAGCTTCCCAAGATGTATAACCCCAAGCTATGCCTGAATTTACAGTAGTCAATACTGATCGATCACTTTTAATATCTATAACATCAATTCTGACCACATTCATTAAAGGATGAATACTAGAAGGAGCTCTAACAACCCCTGCGCGTCCTAAAACACTATAAGCGATATTATTTTTGTCTAAGAAACAAAGCATCACTTTTTTTTGCCAAACCATATTATGGTAACCAGCATGATCTTTATTTATAGTCATTAAAATACTTTCAGAACCTTTTGGGTAAATAGTCTGAATTGGAGTAGTATGAGGTAAGCCTTTATCTGAAAAAGTAGCTAATACTGCGATTGTTTTTTCTTCTTTTAAAAGTTCAATTAAATCATTTGGTAACTTAATACCAACATTTTTTGCCATAGTTAAAGCTCTCAAATTTATAAATCAATAATTAATTATTTTTTAATACTACGATTCTTGCCATTCTTTCTAAAATCTCATTTTCAACAGCTGCTCCCTTATAAGAAAGTATTAATTTCTCATCAGCTATAAAAAGATCTTTTAAACGACAATTAAAAATAAAATCAGTAAACTCTTTACAAGATTCTACAGTCAGAGGTTCTAATACTTCTGCAATATCTGCTCCATCAGAACACCTAATGCCCAGCATTAATTTTTCTAACCAGACTTGTTCAGGTTTTAATTCTTCACAATATTCTTGAATATCAATATTATCTAATTCAAAACTATCTAAATATTTTATAATACTTTTACAATTTTGTATTCTTCGGTTTCCATCAAAAGAAAATGCGCCTACACCTATGCCTTTAAATGGTTTTCTTTGCCAATACATACTATTATGTTTAGCTTTATAACCATTTTTAGCAAAACTAGAAACTTCATATTGTTCAAAACCAGATTGTTTCAAATATTTACAAGCCCATTCATAATGTTTTATAACTTCATCATCAGCGGGTAGGTCAACTTTTTTTTGTTGTATACCTGTATATAAAGGTGTACCCTGATGAACAGTTAAAAAATACATAGAAAGATGCTTTATATCCCAAGTTAATAACTTTTTAATTGTATTTTGCCAAGAGCTAAAACTAACTCCCGGCAGTCCAACAATTAAATCTATAGAAACAGAATTAAACATATCGCATACTTCATCTAACAAATTTTCTACTTGTTCTATAGTTTGATGTCTATTTAATTTAGCTAAAACTTCATTATCTAAAGCTTGAATTCCTATGCTCAATCTATTAATACCTATTTCTTTCCAGACTAGTATCTTTTCTTTAGATACTGTCCCGGGATTAACTTCAATAGTGATTTCTGCATCTTGATTTAAAATGCAGACTCTTCTTATTGTATCAAACATGTCAAGTATTTCTTTTTCAGGGTAGGTACTTGGGGTTCCACCACCTAAATAAATAGTATCTAATGTTCTTTTTTGATCGGCAAAAAAAAGCAATTCTTTTTTTAAAGCTTGATGGTAAGATCCCATCAGACAATCTCTTCCTGCAAAAGCAACAAATGGACAAAAAGTACATTTGTAAGGGCAAAATGGCCAATGTATATATAAAGATTTGCTATTATAATTATCAATAAAACTAGATTTATAAATTTGGTTTAGCATTTTTAAACTGTTTTATTTCGGCTTTAAGCTGAGTAGTTATTTTAGCTATTTCTAATTTTATATTAGATGTTAAATTATGATCAATTTGATATTTAAGATCTTTTGAAATATCAAAAAAGTTAGCAATAATTAAAAAATTTTTAGATTTCAATTCAGCTACTAATTCTCTTTCTGTAAAAGATACATAATTTTTATTAAAACTAGCTAAAAAAAGTTTTATATTAATTAAAGTTTCTAATAAAATTTTAAAATCTGGCTTTGTTTCAAACTTTTTAATTAATTTCAAAATCTTTAATAATTGTCTTTGTTTGAAATAATAATAGCATATCAAAACAATAAAAAGAATAACCCCTATATATAAAAATAATAAATAATAATTTTGCTCACTTTTTATTATTTCAGCCGGAATTAAATCTAATTTAGCAATCAGATCTTCTTTATGCATACTCTCACCTATTTTGTGTAACTATTTAACTATTACTTAATTAATGTTTTCAACTGTTATAACTCTGCCCGGTGGGTCTTATTCTCTTCTTTGTATTTTCCAATAGCATACTAATAATGCTAAGTATTTGCTAAGTATTTGCTCAATAACTTTAGGGCAGCAACTTAGCTAAAATATATAAGCAATTACTTCTTAGAAAAAGCTTATAAGCCCCGCCGGGCCAGTGTACCCGGAGCTTGCGCAGTAAAGCGTAGGGCAAACTTATATTATCTAAAAACGTATTTGCTCAATAACTTTAGGGCAGCAAC
>CAXNIA010000078.1:0-3706 GCA_964202375.1 Candidatus Babeliales bacterium
ATAATATAAGATTACTTTTTAAAAAAAGGGCGCTTAGGCCCCGCCAGGGGCCCGTGTCCCCGGAACTTACGTAGTAAGTGTAGGGCAAAATTATAATTAAGTAATAATCTAAGTAGCTACTTATTAAATAACAAAATTTACTAATCTCAATGGTACATAAATTGTCTTTTTAATATTATTATCTTTAAGATAATTAGGAATAGATTTTTGAGCTAAATCAATAATTTCTTGTTCATCAAGATTATTATTTATATTAATAAAATTTCTAGTTTTGCCATTAACCTGAATAGTTAATTTTATAGTTTGAAGCTCAGCTAATTGTGGATCATAACTAGGCCATTTTTGCTCTAAAAGATTAATGCTATAAAGATTTTCTAATATTTCACTAGCCAAATAAGGAACCATAATAGAAAGTGTTGTTAAAACTTTTATAATAGTATCTTTAGAAAGTTTAGCTTTTTTATCTATCATTTCATTTAACCATTCCATAGCTGCTGAAATAGCTGTATTTGGTTTATAATTATCTAATCTATCTGAAAATTCTTTTAAGAAATAATGAACTCTACGAGTTGTTTCTTCAGTTTCTGCACCATGATTAGTATCATCTAATAAATAGGACCATAAACGATTAATAAATCTTTTTATACCTTCAAGTCCGTTATCTTGCCATTCACAATCTAATTCTGGTGGACCCATAAATAAAATGTACATTCTTAAAACATCTACACCATATTTTTTAACTATTTCATCAGGGTTGACAACATTACCCTTAGATTTAGACATTTTTTCAACATGGCCTGTTTTTTCGGAAAGTTTGCAAACCATACCCTGATTAAATAACTGGGTAAAAGGTTCATCAAAAGGTAAATAACCTAAATCAAATAAAACTTTAGTATAAAACCTAGCATATAAAAGATGTAATATTGCATGTTCAATGCCACCTACATAAAGATCTACAGGTAACCAATATTTTAGATCTTCTTGCAAAAAAGGCTCATTTTTTAAATCTGGATTTGGATACCTCAAAAAATACCAGCATGACCCTGCCCATTGAGGCATAGTATTAGTTTCTCTTTTTGCAGCCCCACCGCATTCAGGGCAATTTGTATTTACCCATTCATCAATACCTGCTAAAGGTGACTCTCCAGTTCCTGTTGGTTCATATTTTTCTACCTCAGGAAGCATAACTGGTAATTGACTATCTGGTACAGCTACTACGCCACATTTTAGACAATGAACTAAGGGAATAGGCTCTCCCCAGTAGCGTTGTCTTGAAAAAATCCAGTCTCTTAGTTTATAACTAGTATGCTCTTGCCCAGCATTAATACTTATTAAATATTTTATAATTTCTGTTTTAGCTTCTAGTAAATTTAATCCGGTAAAATTACCGGAATTTATAAGTCTACCATCTCCTTCATAAGCTTTAGTATGATCATAAACTTCTAGATCAGGCTTAATAACTTGGATTATAGGTAGCTTGTATTTTTTAGCAAAATCAAAATCTCTTTGGCAATGAGCCGGAACACCCATTACAGCACCTGTACCATAATGAGCTAAAACATAATCGGCAACATAAATACCAATAGGTTGATTATTTATAGGATTAAAAACATAAGAACCAGTAAATACACCAGTTTTTTCTTTAGTGTCTATCAGCCTTTCACGTTCTACTTTTAAAGCTGCGGCTTTAAGATAGTTGGCAACAAAATCTTTTTGTTCGTTAGTAATAAAGCTATCTAGTTCTTTATATTCAGGAGCTAAAACAATAAAAGAAACACCATAAATTGTATCTGGACAAGTTGTAAAAACTTTTATTTCTTTATCTTTATTTTTAAAATTTATATAAGCACCGGTACTTTTACCTATCCAATTTCTTTGCATGCTTTTAACACGTTCTGACCAATTTAGCGTTTCTAGCCCAGTTAATAACTTTTCAGCATATTTTGTAATTTGTAAGACCCATTGTCTGATTTTTTTTTGTTCTACATTTGAACCGCAACGCTCACAGCTACCATTAATAACTTCTTCATTAGCAAGCCCGGTCAAACATGAACTGCACCAATTTATAGGCATTTCTGATTGATAAGCAAGCCCAGCTTTAAACATTTTAGTAAAAATCCATTGGGTCCACTTATAATAATTTGGATCAGTAGTATCAAGCTCTTTGCTCCAATCATAAATAGCCCCAATTTCTTGTAATTGCTTTTTAAAGGTAGCAATATTTCTGGCTGTACTTACTTTAGGATGGATACCTTCTTTAAGTGCGGCATTTTCCGCTGGTAAGCCAAAAGCATCCCAACCCATTGGGTGCAAAACATTATAACCTTCTAATAATTTTCTTCTAGAATAAACATCAGAAAAAACATAGCCACGCCAGTGACCAACATGTAAGCCTGAACCGGAGGGATAAGGGAACATATCTAAACAATAATATTTTGGCTTAGTTTTAGAATTATCTACTTTAAAGTTTTGCCATTTATCTTGCCATTTTTTTTCAATATTATTTGGTTTATATTCCACTTTTAACTTTCTAAAATATTTTTTTTAATTATAGCAACTCTCTAAAAAAGAATCACCTGTAATATATAATTTTTATTTTATTATTTGCTTTATTAGCTAATCATGAATAATAAAATAATATTATTGTATTTACTATTAAACTTTAATTATATAATTAGTGAGTCGCTTGTTTATAACTTTAAGATTGCTCAAATTACTAAAGATTTAAGTTTAGATAAAGATGATAATCATACTTCATTTAATACTCTAATCTTTAATCAATATAAAAAACGATATGATTTAACCCAAGAATATTTTATTGCGCCACTTTTTAGTTATATTAATAGCTTTGAACATTATTGCTTTAGAATAGATTCATCGTTTGGTCATATCAAACAAAAGCTAAATAAAAAAACTTTATATTCTGGAGAAAATATCGACGATTTATTATTAACATTTTCAAAAGGATTTAAGAATAAAAAAAATATACATTCAATCTCTTTTTTACTTGGCATGCCCACCCATAAAATATACAGTTTACAGCACCCTAGTGTAGGATACGGTCAATTTAGTCTTGGTATCCAATATGACGGCTTAATTGAAACCAAACAAAATGAAGCATTTTTGTATGGCGCTAGATGCATTTATTTTATACCAAAAAATGCTTTTGATTTAAACCATAATAATTATAAATTTACCATAGGAAGTTTGATAGATTTACTTGTATCATATAAAAAAAATTGGGATAAGAAGGGGGTAGAAATAGGATACAATTTAAAATTTAGTTGCGATGCAAAAATTAAACCACTAAATATTGAATTAATTCAAAAGCTTAATTACTCAAGAAATTCTTTCTTTTTTGTCTATAAATATAAAGTAATGATTTGCGATGTTTTAAATAAAATATTTTTTAATATCACCTATGGCTTTGATAATAAATCAAATTCTTTTAATCTAAAACATTTTATAAGCACCTGGATATTTTATTCTCTGGAATATTAATAAATTTTATAACTACTTAGCTATTAGACTTCTGACAAAACCCTACGATTGCATTATATGCAATCTCTCGGGACACTGGCCCGACTGTGCCTATACGTTCTTTTTAAAAAAACAATACCAACATGTATCTAATTATTAGCTGAGTAGTTACTTAATATGTATAATTAATAATAAAAATTTAATAGATAAGCTTAAGATGGAAATA
>CAXNIA010000079.1:0-3701 GCA_964202375.1 Candidatus Babeliales bacterium
TTGTTAACATAATGCTCTTTTTTTTTAAATTATATTTCTAATTATATATTAAAAAATAAAAATTAAAACTAATTTAGCTATACAAAATTAAACTAATTGAAAAAAAATATAATAAATATATGATAAAAATAAATAAGTAAGCTTTAAAATATGAATATTGCAGTTTTATTATCAGGTGGAGTAGATAGTTCAGTAGCTCTTAAGTTATTACAAGAACAAGGTCATAATTTAACTGCTTTTTATCTTAAAATTTGGTTAGAAGATGAACTATCTTTTTTAGGTGAATGCCCATGGGAAGATGATTTGTCTTTTGTGCGTCAAGTATGCGAGCAAAATAATATTAAATTAGAAATAGTATCTTTACAGCAAGAGTATAAAGATCGCATTATAAGTTATACCATTGAGGAAGTTAGAGCAGGACGTACTCCAAACCCAGATGTTTTATGTAATAGTAGGGTAAAGTTTGGTGCTTTTTATGATATTATAGGTGAGCAGTTTGATTATGTTGCTACTGGTCATTATGCTGATTTAGAAATTATAGATGATCTTGTTTGTTTGAAAACTACGCCTGACTTAATTAAGGATCAAACTTATTTTTTATCACATCTAACTCAAAAACAGCTTCAAAAAGCTCTTTTTCCAATAGGTAAATTAAATAAAGAGCAAGTTAGAAAATTAGCTGCTAAATATAATTTAATAAACCAAAATCGTAAAGATAGTCAAGGATTATGCTTTTTGGGAAAAATAAAATATAACGATTTTATCAAAGCACATTTAGGTGAAAACAAAGGTCTTATTATAGATATAGACACTAATTTAGCAGTAGGTGAACATAAAGGATTATGGTTTCATACTATTGGTCAACGTCAAGGGATTGGCTTAAGTGGTGGACCATGGTATGTGGTAGCAAAAGACGTAACTAAAAATATTTTATTTATATCTAAAAAATATTTTGAAAACAAAATCCGTAATAAATTAATTGCTCATTCTTGTAACTGGATTTCCGGTAATATACCAGATTTAAGCGATAACATTGAAGTTAAGTTGCGACATGGGGCTAAGCGAATTCCTGCTACATGTCTTAATATTAATGATGAGATAAAAGTTACTTTATCAGAACAAGATCAAGGTATTGCTCCTGGGCAGTTTATAGTATTTTATCAAGATGATTATTGTTTAGGTTCTGGGGTAATAAAATTAGCAAATTGCTTTACTTAATTTAAGTTTATAAGCTTGCCCTGCGCTTACTTTGTAAGCTCCGGGGACACTGTCCCGGCGGGGACTATTCGCTCTTTTGTTAAGAAGTATTTGTAACTACTTAGCTATTACTTAATTTGCCCTACGCTTACTTTGTAAGCTTCGGGGACACTTGCCCGGCGGGGCGTATTCGCTTTTTTTAATTTTTAGTAAATACCGATAACAAAAAATTAGATAGTATCTTGTCTTCGGTTAAAAAAAGGCAAAAGCATATAAAAAAATTACTTCTTGAAAAAAAGCGAATAGTCCCCGCCGGGACGGTGTCCCCGGAGATTACGTAGTAATCGCAGGGCAAAATTATAATACTTAAAAAAAATAATAAATTATTAATTTAAGTAGTTACAAAATTAGTAAATCTTCTAGCTTAAAAGCTTATTAATAGTTATAATTAAATAATAAATTTTATTGGGTTAAATCTGGTTAATATGCTAATTAATATTCCTACTATTATAACTTTATCTAGAATATTTTTAGTACCATTTATTTTTATAGCAGCTTATTATGATAAAGATTTTTTATTATTGTGTTTATTTTTATTTGGTTCTTTAACAGATTGGTTAGATGGTTTTTTAGCACGAGCTCTGAATCAAACCACCAATTTAGGTGCTATTTTAGATCCGATAGCAGATAAAATATTTGTATGTAGCTGGTATATACTTTTTGGGTTTTTTAGTAAAAAATATATTTTACCAGACTGGTTTGTTTATTTTATAATTACAAAAGAAATTTTGCTTGCCTTAGGCGCTATATTTTTAATATTAAAAAATAATAAATTTAAAATAATCCCTTCAAATTTAGCTAAATTTTTAATGAGCTTGTATTTGGTTTTAATATTTATTATTTTACAAAATTTATTTTTCTTAAAGAAAATATTTATTTTTTTAATAGTTATTTTGTCTTGTTTAGTTTTAATTGATTACGCTTTAAAAGAGAAAAAGTATGTTTAGATTAAAAAATATTAAATATATTTTATTTTTATTTATTATATTTAATATATCAGCTGTTGCTAAAAATAATTCAAAAAAGTCTTTAAATACTATAAGAGAAGAAATAGTTAATAAAGTAGCCTCGATTTCAAAATTAGAATGTGATATTTCTGAGCAATTATTAAAAGTTAAAAAAGAAATATTAAAGATAATAGAAGATTTAATAGCTGGCAATATCGTATCTAAAGACAGAAAAGAATTAGATTTATTATATAAGCAATTGCAGGATCTTGAGGAACAGTTTAATCTAATTAATAATCAATTAAAAAATTGTACTATTAAAACATAAAAAAATATTTAATAAAAAGGTATCTAAAATGGCAAGCTATAATCGTATAGTAATGATTGGAAATCTTACTCGCGACCCAGAGACAAAACAAGTAGGCACACAAAATGTTTGTCGCTTTTCTTTAGCTGTAAACAGAAGTTATAAGAATAAGCAAACAAATGCTATAGTCCAAGAAGTTTGTTATATAGATGTTGATGTTTGGGGCGCTCAAGCTGATTCTTGTCAACAATATTTGCAAAAAGGTCGTCCAGCTTTAGTAGAAGGACGTTTAAAGCTTGATAGCTGGACTGTAGATGGTCAGATGAAATCTAAGCATTCTATAGTAGCAGATAGAGTAGTATTTTTAGGTACTAATGTTCAAGCTGGTCAAGATGAACCTACAAATGAAGTTACTTCACCATTAGAGCAAGATTTATTGGATCAAATTGATTCTATTAAAACTCGTATGGATTCTAAAGCTAAAAAAGCACCATCTAGCGCTGCTAAAAAAGTTGATAACCTTGATGAGTTTGGAGCTGAATTTAAAGATGTCCAACCATTTCAAGATGACTTACCTTTTTAATTTATTTTTTTAAATCTTAAATTATTAGATAATAAATACTTAAATCAAGCTGTATTAAATAAAAATTGCATTAAATTTAATACAGCTTGATTTTTTATTTAAAATATAAATAAACTAGTCTTAATTATAGCTAGCATTTGAGTTTGAATATGTTGTTTAAAAGAAATATTACTCATATTTATATATATTTTTTAATGCTTTTTAATTTAAATATTTATTTTAAGATAATCTCTAAAACAGTATCTATAGATACTAATAATAATTTATTTGAGCAGTATAACTATGCAGCAAATAAGGTTTTAGGAGCTTTAGAAAATATTAAAAGCTATTCTGAAGATAATTTATTAGCTACAGTATTTGATGGGTTAATAGATATGCATCGATTTATCTTAAATACTGGTTATCCTCAAAATAAATTAGATAATTATTTAATAAATAAACATGACTTAAATTTAATATCTCATTACTTAGATGCTATTAATTATAAGATATCTGATATTAAATTAAATTATCTTAAACCTAAAACCTATGCGATCAATGAATTATTAAATGAAGCAGTAATTAGAGTTAATTATTTAAAAGATTATATATAGCTACTCAGCTATTA
>CAXNIA010000080.1:0-3655 GCA_964202375.1 Candidatus Babeliales bacterium
ATAACCTCTACCGCCATAACCTCTACCACCATGACCGCCGCCACCATGACCATAACCTCTGCCACCATGACCTCCGCCACCATGACCTCCGCCACCACGACAGTCAATCATATTTAATGAAAAACAATTTAAAATCAAAATTAACAATATATTTTTTTTCATATCTCTCCTTTATTTATTTTATAATAGTAAAATATTTTAATAATTAAAGTCAATAAAATTTTTTTGTTTATTAAAATAGTTATTATTAAAGCTATTAATTAGCGTTTTTGTTTTTAGATAATTGACCTTACATATGAACTTTAACTTGTAACTACTCAGCTATTATTTAATTATAATATATTGCCCTACGATTACTACGTAATCTCCGGGGACACGGGGCCCCTGGCTGGGCCTAAGCGCCCTTTTTTAGATTAGAATTTTTATTAGATACTTTAAATTTATACTTGCCCTATGATTATTATGTAATCTTTGGGAACATGGTCCCCCAATGGCGGCAACTTAAGGAAAAAAACTAAGACAAAACAAGACTAGAAAACTATAAATTTAATTTGTCTCTTCTTAAAAAAAGCGAATAGTCCCCGCCGGGACCATGTCCCCGGAGCTTACAAAGTAAGCGCAGGGCAAGATATATAATTTTTATAAATATTTATAATCTTTTTTTAGTTAACTATATTTATTGAGCAAATACTAATTAAGTAATGGCTGAGTAGTTACTAAAAATATTAAAATTAAGTCGTTTGACTTATGGCAGCTACATCGTAAACTTATTATTAAAATATTTATGCTAGTTATACTTGCTTAATTACAATTTAATGAGTTAATTTATGATCCAGAATTTTTTTAGATATTGTTTATTGCTTTTAAGTGCAAGCTTTTTAATAATTAAAGCTGGATATATAGATAATCGGGATTTACCTTTATGGTCATTTCCATTTCATGTAAATAGTGAAAAACCATCAGCATTTCAATCACGTTTATTTTTTTTAACAGCTCGTAATGCTTTTGATTGGACAGGCGGTGATCAAAATAATTATGGCAAGGGTTGTAGTATCTCAGATTTATATGGTAGTTATAATTTAGCACGTGTTGCAAAGCAACTTGAATTAGCTGGTTATGATAACCCATTACAAGAAGATTTTAAGGCACTAACTAATATTCCTTTTGATTCTAAGGGTAGGATTAGTGGAGTTGGGGTTTGTTTTGGTTGGTATCAAGCTATAACAGAACGAACTTTTTTTGGTTTAGATTTTTCAGTTTTAAATGCAAGTGCTGAATCTAAATATTTTTTAAAAAAATCAATTAAATTGGCGCTCGGTAATAACCTTACAGATTCTATAGTTTGGCAATTATATCGGGACCGCCAAGAAGTTAATGAAGAATTACATTTAACAGGTGAACAATGTTCTGTTAGTGGTTTTAGTGATATTGATGTATTTTTTGGTGTTAAGCGTTGTTTTGATTATTGTTTAAAGTTACGTAGTTTAAATTTATCAGCTCGTTTTGGAACTATATTACCAGTAGGTCAGAAAAATAATATTTCAAATCCTGTTTCTATTTCTCTTTCAGGCTCAGGTAAATATGGTTTTTATGGTCGATTAGATGCTAATGCTGAAATATGTGAAGATTGGAATATTTCTTTTTGGTTAGAACTTTTAGGCAGAACATCTATTTGTCAAAAAAATAGATCACTTGTCAATAAACTTGATGATAAACAAAGTAGTAATATAGGTGTACCACAAGCTTATGCGCCAATAATAAGTAATATTAAAGTTGATCCGGGTATCACCTTCGGGCTTGGTGTTTTGGCTGATTTTGCTTATTTACGTGATGGCTGGGGATTAAATGGTGGTTACACAATTATTCATCATGCTAAAGATGATTGGACTTTATTAGGAAAACCAATTCCAGAAAAACCTATAAGTTTTAGTGATTATAATCAATTAACATCTTGGGATGCAGAATGGGTTACAGTTGGTTTATTTTTTAATCCAATGTTAAGCGAGCAAGACTGGTCATGCTACTTGCCAGTCTTTTATTTTGATTGGTCTATACCAGTTAATTTTCTTATAGCAAATAACGTTCCTAAAACCAATCGTATTTCAATTGGCTTTGAATTTAATTTTTAAATTTTTTATCTTTGGAGAGATAGATGACAGTACCTACTTTTAAAAAAAAGTTTTTTAATTTTATACCAGCAAAAAAACTTTTTAGTTTTTTTTCTAATGATTTAGCAATCGATCTTGGCACAGCTAATACTCTAGTATATGTCAGAAATAGGGGTATCGTCTTAGATGAACCATCTGTTGTAGCTGTTAAAGCAAATACTAATCAAGTACTTGCAGCTGGAAGGCAAGCTAAAGAAATGCTTGGTAAAACTCCAGAAAGTATTATAGCTTGTAGACCATTAAGAGATGGCGTTATTGCTAATTTTGAGTTAGCAGAAAGCATGTTGCGTTATTTTATTAGAGCAGTTCATGATAATCGTAGAACTTTAATCAGGCCTAGAATGGTTATAGGTGTTCCTTCTGGTATAACCCAAGTAGAACGTAGAGCTGTAGAAGATACTGCTAGGCAAGCTGGAGCAAGAGAAGTCTATACTATAATGGAGCCAATGGCTGCTGCAATTGGAGCTGGATTACTGGTTCAAAATCCTGCTGCAAATATGATAGTTGATATTGGTGGTGGTACTACAGAGGTAGCAGTTATAACACTTAAAGATGTTGTTTTTTGCCGATCTGTCAGAGGTGGTGGTGATGAAATGGATAGGGCTATTGTGCAATATGTTAAACGTAAATATAATTTATTAATAGGTGAACGTACTGCCGAAATGGTTAAAATATCTATTGGTTCAGTAATGGTAGACAATAGAGTTGAATCAATGCTTGTTAAAGGTCGTGATCTTGTAACTGGTGTTCCAAAAACTATTAAATTATCAAGCCTTGAAGTTAATGAGTCTCTTTTGGAGACTATTAGTGTAATTATTGATATTGTGAAAGTTGCTTTAGAAAATACTCCACCAGAGCTTTCTTCAGATCTAGTTGATAATGGAATTGTTTTAGCTGGTGGCGGATCATTATTGCGTGGTCTTGATACATTATTATCTAAAGAAACAGGTTTGCCTGTAAGAATTGCTGAAGATCCGCTTTTATGCGTGGTAAAAGGTGCTGGTAAAGTTTTAGAAGAGCTTGATTTCTTTAAAGAAACTTTAATGAAATAAATAGTAACTACTCAGCTATTACTTAATTAGTGTCCTACGATTACTACGTAATCTCCGGAGACAGGGGTCCCTGGCGGGACCTAAGCGCCTTTTCTTGAGAAGCAATTTCTTATATATTTTGGCATGACTACTCAGCTATTACTTAATTAATAATTTATTACCCTACGATTACTACGTAATCTCCGAGGACGTGGGTCCCTGACGGGACCTAAGCGCCTTTTTTTAAGAAGTAATTTCTTAGATGTTTTGGTCTAGTTCTTGTAATAAAGTTATTGAGCAAATACGAATTTTAGTTATTTGGATTTACGAATTGTGCGCTATTTGAGAAAGCTACTTAAGAAATTAAAAAAGCGAATAGTTCCCGCCGGGATAGTGTACCCGGAGATTGTGAAACAATCGCAGGGTAAGTATAAAAGAAAATTCTTACTTGAAAAA
>CAXNIA010000081.1:0-3653 GCA_964202375.1 Candidatus Babeliales bacterium
AAGTGTTAATAAAATGTTAAAATTAACTATTTCTGTTCATCAGATACCTATTTTTACTTTATATAAATATGTTAATAGTAGTTGGCAAAAGATTTTTTATTAATTTCGTAAAACTACTCAGCTGTTACTTAATTAGTGCCCTACGATTACTACGTAATCTCCGGGACACCGTCCCGGCGGGGACTATTCGCTTTTTTAGAAATAGAATTTATTGTATATTTTAGTCCAAGTTATTTTTACCTATGTTTATTGAGCAAATACAGGAAAAATAGTATTATTCATAGATTTTAAAAGAGGTCTATTGTTAGTATTGTTGATGTTGCACTAGAAATTGATTAAAAATATAAAAAAAGAGAATAGTCCCCGCCGGGACCCCTGTCCCCGGAGATTGTGAAACAATCGCAGGGTTCTAAAAAATATTAATTAAGCAATAGCTGAGTAGTTACAATTTTAAGCGAGATCTTATGATTAAAGTTTTTAGAACACATGTATTTATGCATCAGTTAAAAAGATTGCAACCCAATGAGCATTTAGAGTTAGAAAATGCTATTTCAGAGGTGATCTTAAATCCAGAAATAGGCCATCTGAAAAAAAATAATTTAGCTGGAATTAGAGTTTTTAAATTTAAGATGGTGCATCATCTAACCCTTTTGGCTTATTCTTTTAACAAAGAAGAAGAAAAGATTATTTTATTTTCTTTAGGCTCTCATGAAAACTTTTATCGTGACTTGATTATTGATTCAACAATTGATCTTTCTTAAGATCTTTCGTAACTACTTAGCTATTACTTAATTATAAGCTTTGCCCTGCGCTTACTATGTAAGCTCCGGGTACAGGGGCCCCTGGCGGAGCCTATTCGCCTTTTTTTAATAAGAATTTTTGTAACTACTCAGCTATTACTTAATTAATTTTTTTAAGTGTTATGAGTTTGCCCTACAATTACTACGTAATCTCCGGGGAAAATGGCCCCTGGCAGTGCTTATACGCCCTTTTCTTAAGAAATAATTTTATATTAGACCTCTTTTAAAACCTATGAATAATACGATTTTTCCTATAATAATTAGATACATGTTGGTATTATTTTCTTTAAAAAGAACGTATAGGCCCCGTCGGGCCAGTGCCCCCGGAGATTGCATATAATGCAATCGTGGGGTTTCGTAAGAAGTCTATTTTAGCACAGGTTTTTTATACTAAAGTTTAGTAAATACGAATTTTAGCTCTTAGAATTAGCTAATGCCTACTATTAGAAATAGTTACTTAAAAAAAATAAAACAAGCGAATAGTCCCCGCCGGGACCCCTGTCCCCGGAGATTACGTAGTAATCGTAGGGCAATGTATTATAATTAAATGATAGCTGGGTAGTTATAGATTTTTTCTTTAAAAAAGGCGCATAGGCCCTGCCAGAGGCCAAAGTGCCCGAAGATTACGTAGTAATCGTAGGGCAAAATATATAATAAAAAATATTTATAATTATGTATTTACCTACGTTTATTGAGTAAATACATAACTAAGTAGTTAAGACTTTTTATATTATTCTATATAGTTTTCTATAAAACTACCCCAACTATTGGTGTTAAAAAAATTGAGTAATTTGTAAGAATGGTGAATTCTTCTTTCAGGTAAATATATAGATAAACCATTTGCATAAAACATGTTTGGTCCGTTTACCTTGGCTAATACTAGGTCATCGATTATAAAATTTATTTTATTTGTAACTTCATCAAATATTTTAATTAGCTCATCAGTTTTAATGTTTTTTTTAGTCTTATTTTTTAAGGTATCAACAAAGCTGTTACATAAACTTTTTAGATCTATAAAGGTTGGTTCATCAAAGCAATTGTTTGTTTTAATAAGTCTTAGTTCTTTCTTTATTTCACTTGCTGGATATTCTTTCAGGCATCTAATTAATAACTTTGCAAAACTATCAATTTCGTTTTTTAATAATTTTATTTTAGATAAATCTATTGCTGATAAAGTGTAATCATTTGTAATATTATAATAAGCTATTTTATAAGCTTTTGTTATTTCTATAGCTAAGTCTTTAGGCCACATATGATTATGTTTAAAAGCATTTAATATTAAGTCATATCGCCATCCTGCCCCTAATTCTACTTCTTGAGAAGCTACCATATAGTCTACAAAAGGTTCTAAGATGTCGCCTATTTCAAACATGCTCATTAAGCAGGCATCAAAACCAACTATATCTATTTTTTTGTTTAATTCTTTCGTTGCTTTGCTTAAGCTTTTTTCAAGTTTTTCATTTGTTAAATATGTGCCGTATGTTTCATCAAAGCAGACACCCCTAGATGGCTCAAAAAGTGATAAGTAACCTCTGGTTCTGTCTAGCTCTAAAAGCATACTTTGAGGATTCATTTTAAATAGCTCTGCTGGGTTTATGCTTTTGCGATAATCTATATCTATGCAGCCTGTGCCATGATCCCATAAGTCTAGTAAGATATGTTCTGAGGGGTAATGTTTGGTGCTCCATAAAATAAAATCTGTAAGCGTTTCTTCTTTACCGCTATCAAGCTTTAAGGTTTCATTTGGGTTTAAAAGAGTGGCCTTGTTTTTTTCAACTAAATATCTTTTAGTTTTTTTGCTTCCAGGTTCTGCTGTTTGAATAATTATATAAACATTTTCGGGTGTATTTTTTGCTGTTTCTCTTATGTTTCGTATTGCATAAGGGTATAAATCATTATTAGCTGCCATATAAATTAAAAACAACCAATCTTTTTTTTTATTTATTTTTCTTTGTTCGATTAAATTAGTTGTTTTTAGGTTATTTAGCTCTAGTTCACAACTTTTAATACTTATTTGGATGGTTAAAAGTAAAAGAAAGTTATAAAAATATTTTTTTATGATTTTTATCATTAGTCTTTCTTTCTTTTTGTCTTAATTAAATTATTTATTAAGAATTAGTTACTTAGAGCTTTAACTTACAAGATGTTAATTATTGTAAACAAGAATTAATTAAGATGTTAGAAAATAAAGTCCTGCAACAAGGGCAAAACTAAGTTGAAAAGAAATAGAAAACAATGCTTGACTGTCTATGATTAAAAATATTATTAGAGCTTGATAATATATTGCTTGGCGTCTATTTCTAAAACTTAGAAAAACGTTTAAAAGAAAAATAATACTAATTATTATCGCTCTTAAAAATGAATAACTACAGTTACTTATTGCTGAATAATAAAGCAAAATAAAAATTGAAAAAAGTGCCCACAATCTATTTCTTGAAATTAATAATAAATAAGTAATTGGTAATAAGTGTAAACCAGATCTTGCTAATAAGTGTTGGCAGCCTAAGTTTTCTAGATTGGTTAGTTCGTTGATGTTTTTTGAGCAATTTTCTCCCCAACATAATGAGTTACTAATTTTTTGAGCAGATTCATCCAAGTCTGTTTCATAATTAGTTTTTATTTCATGAGAGCTGATTAGCTTTTTATGATTTTTGTAATTTTTTTTGTAGTTTAAAAACGGTTGCCAGATAAAATTTATATTAGAGCTATAATTGCTTGTGCTTGTTCTAATGTAGTCACCAATCTTTGCACCAGTTCTAGCTGTATATAATTCATCTTTTAAATAATTAGTGCTGATTGGTTCATTTATTTTAATATTTTCAATATTAACTTTGATTGATTTGTTTACTACTA
>CAXNIA010000082.1:0-3621 GCA_964202375.1 Candidatus Babeliales bacterium
TTCAGCTTGATAAAAATAACAGTTTTTCATATAATTATAATATTCTTTATTTAAATAATAGCAAAAAATTAAGGGTTGTAGAATGAGTCCTAAAACACAGACTTCAAAAATAAGTATTTATATGGCAATTATAGTTGGCATGAATGCCATGATTGGTTCAGGAGTTTTTGCTATTCCTGGAACTTTGATGTTTTCAGTAGGGCCTGCTGGAATAATAACTACTATTTTTGTTTCTTGTGCTGTTTGGTTCATGGCTCTTAGCTTAGCTAAAGTAGCTGAATTAATTCCCGGAGAAGGCTCATTTTATAATTATGCTAAAAGTTGGGGCGGTCATAAAGTAGGCTTAATAGCTTCAATTAGTTTTTTAATAGGTTTAATTATTGCTATGGGTTTGTTGTGCCAAATTTCTGGCTCTTACCTAGAACATTATTTTCCTAAAATAGGGGCAACGCTTTTAGGATTTATAACTCTTTTAATAATTATTTTATTAAATATGTTTGGTGTTAAAATTTCAGTAATTGGTCAGTATGTGCTGATAGTTTTAACTATTTTCCCACTATTTGCGATAATTTTTTTATGTCTTACAAATATTAAATTTGGTTTATTAAAGCCTTTTGCACCTTTTGGTACTATTTCAGTTTTAACTGCTAGTAAAAATGTCATATTTTCTTTTTTTGGTTTTGAATGTGCTACATCTTTATATAGCCAAGTTGAAAACCCCCAAAAAAATGTACCTAAGGCTTTAACTTGGGCTATTTTTTTAGTTAGTATTCTTTATATTGTTTTTGCAGCAACTATTATTTTAGCTGTTCCTGCTGCTAATTTTAGCTCTCCTAATGATCTTTCTGGAGCATTGCTTAAAACTTTTCCAGATTACCCTTGGTTTATAGAACTAATTCATATTTCAATAATTACAGCCATAATAGGCACTCTTCATTCTATGATTTGGGCTTCTGGTAGTTTGGTTTTAGCTTTAAGCAAAAAAATATTTCCAAATAATACAGTTTTAACTGACACTAAAAAAGCAGTTTTTCTAATAGGTACAGGAATTTTTATTGCTTTTTTTATCTTAAAAAAACAAGCTCTATTTTTTGATCTAGCCGCTATATTTATTCCTTTTGCTTATGTCTTATCAATGTTAGCGTTAGTTTTTGGTAAACATAAATTTTCTTTAAAAACTAATATAGAAACAACGATCGGTATTAGTACCGCTTTTGTTATAATTGGTTTTGCCTTTCAAGATTTATTAAAAATTATTTTATAATATAATTGACCTTTTATAATAAGCGTATTATAAACTAACGAAAATAATGTTAGAGGAAAAACAATAATGACCTCAGTTTATTTATTAATTTCTTGTATCATTTTTAATTTTGTTCAAACATATTCAGGTATGTTTACGATAAATAAAAATGATCCGGCACCAATATATAGTACTGTTTTTCCATATTTTTATTTGTATAACAAACAAAATACTTTTCAGTTGCCAATTTTTGATTATTGCGTTGAAGATTTAAAATATAATTTTCAATTTTCTTTTACACCTTTTTATCAAAGAAGCGATAAAGGTAGTAATTTTTGTGAATGTCTGGCCCAACTTGGTGATCTTACCGGTAGGCCTAATTTATTAGCTGTTTTACCATATAATCACTTTAAAGCTGATATATCTAAAGATATCTATAATAATCCATGTGATGATGACAAACATAGAATAGCTAAAATTAAAGATTGTTATTCAGATATACCATGCGAGTTATTAGTTTTTAATAAAACAGCAGGCTTAGTAGTTAAAACTAATGTACCGCAACTTTTATATGAGATTAGAGATGAATTATTAGCTTGTGTTAATTGTGAAAATGAATATATAAGTTGTACACCAGAAAAGTTACTAAGCGTTGAAAGCCTTTTGGCTTTGCAAAATTATACACCTAATTTTGGAACTTATTCCGTACCTATTAGATATCGCAAAGCGGGAGTTAGATTTCAAGGCTCTTTTATGTTTTCAAGATGCTTAGGTGTTAATATACAATTTGGTTTTGCTAATATAAGCCAGTGCCCTACTTTCATAAGCCAGAATAATTATTGTCCTGTTATAACCACAACAAATACCACAACTAATACTACAACCAGTATCAATACCTGTAATCAATGTACAGGAAATATTTGTGCTATACCATCTAGTAGTTTTGCTACACCTTGTGGAGACTTAAACCCTATAGTATGCAAGAATCCATTACCAAATGAATTAACTAATGCTCAATGGCAAAATGTAGTTGCTTGCGTTGAAAATACTTTAATGAGCCAATTAAGACCAATTTGTGATGCTCTTAACCTTGATGTTTGCAATTTTAGTAGAACAGCTATAGAAGATGTTCATGCTGAACTATTTTTTAGACAAGGATATGAGTTTGGTGATCCTAACGATCTTAGTTGTTGGTCTAATATTTTACTAGTTCCTTTTGCTTCTGTAGGTGGATCTTTAGGTGTAGCTCCAGAAAGAGATCAAAATGTATTATTTGCTTTACCAAATGGTAATGATGGCCACAATAGTGTAGATTTTAGAGGAGGATTTTCTGTAGCTTTTAAAGGTACCATAGAAGCTACGGCAGAAGCTGGATTTACTCATTTTTATTCTCGTAAATCTTGCAATTACCGTATCCCAACTAATGATTTCCAACGTTTTATTTACCCTTATGGCACTTCTGCAAAAATTAATCCTGGCAATACTTGGCACATTGGTCTTTGTATGAATGCTTACCATTTTATAGATAATCTTTCATTTTATGCGCAATATTTGCTTGTAAACCATGACCCGGATAGAATTTATCTGTTAGAAGATAATTGTACAGGAGGCTTTAAGCCTGATAAATTAGAATGCTTGACCGCTTGGAAAAATAATTTAGCTACAGTTTGCTTTAATTATGATTTTACGCCGCAAGTTTCTTTAGGTTTGTTATGGCAATTTTCTATGAAAAGAGCTAATAATTATAATAATAATACATTTATGCTTTCTTTAATTTTAAATAGTGTTTGTGATTAAATAATATTTTTGTACTTGCTCAATAAACGTAGGGCTAGTATAAACTTAAAGTATTTAATAAAATCTTATTTAAAAATAATATCTGTGTAGCTAATTTATATTTATTTAGATTACTTAATGCTTTTTATGCAAAGGGGGTGCTATGCGCCGCGAAACATTGCTAAACCCCCGCACCAGGGGGATGCCTGGACCCTAAGCCACATCGACTTCGGGCCCATCTGGCAGAAAGCTGCCATTAAGCCCTCAGATGATGCTACACATCAGAAATATTTTATATATTTTTGTTAAAAAAAGGCATATAGGCGCCGCAATTGTGCCAAACCCCTGTCCCCGGAGATTACTTTAGTAATTGTAGGGCTAGTATAAACTTAAAGTAATAAATAAAATCTTATTCAAAAAAGGGCGTATAGGCCCCGCCAGGGGCCCCCGTCCCAAGACTGTACAGAGTTCAATTTTTAGCCTAAAATACTACATAAAATTTTGGAAAAAATAGTAAATGACATTGAGATTGATAAAGTTAATGTAACTATTCAGCTATTGGTTATTAAGTATTGTAAACTTACCCTGCGCTTACTTTGTAA
>CAXNIA010000083.1:0-3604 GCA_964202375.1 Candidatus Babeliales bacterium
AAATGTTTTTTTAATTCAGCTAAACATTGAGTAGCTATAGTGATTTCTGGTGAAATAATTATCACAGAAAGATTTTTTATTAAAGCCTGATAAATTAAATATTTATAAATAGCTGTTTTTCCAGAACCAGTTACACCATAAATCAAGCTGGGCGCAAAAACATTTAACCCAATGTTTTTTTCTATCTCCAAGGCTATTGCTGCTTGTTTTTCAGTTAACTTTAAATCAAATTCTGCTAATTCTTTGAGCTCAGTTGGTTCTGCTACTTGATCTAAAAAAAAACTTAATTTTGCATAAATTATTTCTTCTGACACTTGATACAAAAAGGCTAATTTAGCTACATAGTCTTTAAATTTTAAATCTTTTAACTCAATTTTTTTAGTAATAAACTTTATCTTTATATTTTCAGCAAGCGGCGAGTTAATAGATATTTCTTTAACTACGCCAAAAGTATTACTGTTACGAATTTGTATTGAAACTATACTATTAATATCTAAATTTATTGATGATTGATACCATAAAGCTTTACAGCTTAAAAATGGCTTTACAAGTACATAATAAATTTTACAATCAGGCATGATTTTATTTTTGTTTTAAATTCTTTTTTAAAGAGTATCTTATAGTTTCAAGCATATATAATTTTAAGAATAAAATCTTATAGTAGATAGGTTGAGAAAGAAGTCTAATGCAAAAAAATAATTTTAACTTAATTATCGAAATAATTAAAAAGCTACCAGCTAAAGCTCAGGCCTTAATTGTAGGTGGAGCTGTAAGAGACATGCTTTTAAACTTAAATATTAATGATTTGGATATAGAAATATACGGCTTAGAACTAAATGAATTAAAAAAATTTTTAGCAAGTTTTGGAGTAGTCAGAGAAGTAGGCAAAAGCTTTGGTATATTAAAAATAGATGGTATAAATGCTGATTGGAGCATTCCAAGAACTGATTCGATAGGCCGAAAACCTCTTGTAAAGCTAGAGCCAAATATGAGCCAGAAAGAAGCTTTTTCTCGTCGAGATTTAACTATAAACGCTATTGGTTTTGACCCTATTGCAAATAAAATAATTGACTGTTTTAATGGACAAGAAGACTTAAGAAATAAAAAACTGCAAGCAGTTTCTAACATCAAATTTGCAGAAGACCCTTTACGTGTTTTAAGAGTCATGCAAATGATATCTAGATTTGAAATGCAACCTACAGCTGAATTATCTAAGATTTGCTCAAATATTGATTTAAAAGATCTTTCTACTATGAGATTTAAATCAGAGTTTGATAAACTTTTTAGTTCAGGCAAGCCTTCATTAGGCCTGCGTTGGCTATATGAAATAGGTCAGATGGCAAAAATATTACCAGAAATAAACAGTCTAGCTAATATTTTTATTGAATATAAAAATCAACGCATAAATTTATTTGAACTTGCTATGCAAACTATAGATATAACATCTATTTTAACTTTTAATCTTAATTTTGAACAAAGACGTAAGGTTTTATGGGCTTCTTTATTTCAGTATTTTAAATTAGAAACATCTTTAGACTTTAAAAAATGCTTATCAAGAATTACTGAATATAAAAAACTGGCTAAAGAGGTTGAATTATTAATAAAGTATTCTCAAAAACCATTTGAGCTGATAACTAATAATTTAAAAATTGATTATTTAAAATTAGCTGCAAAAATAAATCCTGAATCTTTAAATGATCTAGGTCTAATAGCTAAAGCTAAAAGCTTAGCTTTAAACAATTTAGTTTATACAGAACCAAAATCAGAAATTGATATTTTTTTAAAAAAAGCTCTAGAATTTGGAGTTTTACATAAGCCTATAGAGCCTATACTTAAAGGAAAAGATTTTTATGAACTTGGCTATAGAAATCAAGATATCAAAAAATTATTAACTAAAGCTTATGATATACAAATTACTAAAGATTTATCTGAAAAAGATAAAATTTTAAATAAAATACTAACAATTAATTAAGTGTAACTACTCAGCTATTATTTAATTATAATATATTACCCTACGATTACTACGTAATCTCTCGGGACACTGGCCCCTGGTAGAGCCGATACTCCTTTTTTAGATAAGAATTATTATTTTATACTATTGTCCTGCTGTCACTAAGTAATCTCTGGAGACAGGGCTACCCAATGGCGTTAACTTAAGAAAAAATTAATTAAGTAATAGCTGAGTAGTTACAAAATAATTTTTAACATATAATAAAATTAACTTATTACATATTATATAATAAATATTTAGTTTAAAAGGTTAATAAATGAAAATTTGTTTAATAGATGGCTCATCTTTTTTATATAGAGCATTTTATGCTATTAAACCATTAAGCTCACCTGACGGAAAGCAAGTACAGGCTGTCTTTGGTTTTTTTAAAATGCTTAAAAAGATTATAACAACTATTAAACCAGATGGTTTGATTATTGCTTGGGACAGCAAGGGTAAAACAGTTCGCCATGAAATCTATCCTGAGTATAAGGCTACAAGAATGGCTCCACCATCAGACTTAATAGATCAGAAACAAATTATTCTAGAAATATTAACAGTAATGCAAATTTGTCAGATTGAAAAAGTAGGTATAGAAGCTGATGATTTAATAGCTTCAGTTGTAGATAGTCTAAAAAACGATCATGAACTATTAATAATATCTTCAGACAAAGACTTAGGTCAACTTTTAGACAAATCTGTTAAAATTTATGATCCATTTAAAGACGAGACGATCACCACAGAAAGCTTTTTAGAAAAAAATAATTTTAAAGTAGAAAGTCTAGCTTTGTATCACGCTCTTCTTGGTGATAGTTCAGACAATATCCCAGGAGTTAAAGGTATAGGAGCAAAGACAGCTTCTCTAATTGCTGCCCAATTTAATAATTTAGATGAACTTTATAATAATATTTCAAAAGCTGGCACCCAAAGAATACAAAGCTTACTTATTGAATCTAAAGATAATGCCTACTTAAGTTATGATTTATTTTTATTAAGAAATTTTGAGTTAAATTTAAACATAGCACAAATAATATTTACAGAAAGCTTATGGGAAAAAGCTTTTGAATATTTTAGCAAACTAGGTTTTAAATCACTTTTGCCAGAAAATTTCATAATGGCACAAATTAAAAAAATACCCTCAGTTTTAGATCAAGGCTATTTATTTAAAGCTATAACTGAACTAAATGAGCTAGAAGAAGTTATACTTAAAATTAAAGAAAAAAAACATTTTGCTATAGACACAGAAACAACTGGGTTAACTAATAACAACAACCAGCTTGTTGGGTTAAGCTTATGTTTTACTGAAGGTAGTGCCTATTATTTACCTTTAGATAATCAATCAAATATAGATAAAAATAATTTAAAAAAAATACTAGATGATATCTTATTAGACCAAACAATTACTAAATACTTACATAATGCTAAATTTGATTTAGCTGTTTTAAGAAAAGCCGGCTATGAAGTTAATGGTATCGGAGCAGATACTATGATAGCAGCTAATTTAATAAACACACCCGGCAACAAAAGGGGCCTAAAAGATTTATCTATTATTTATCTAAATGAACAAATGCAATCTTTTAAAGAGGTTGTCTTAGATCAAAATTATCAAGATTT
>CAXNIA010000084.1:0-3601 GCA_964202375.1 Candidatus Babeliales bacterium
ACAAAAAGAAAAAGTACAAAAAGAGTTTAGTGTTAATGATTTTAATATTAACGATAATAATACTAATAATACTAATAATAATAGTAATAATAGTATAAATGAAGATCAAGCTAATTTAAAAATTAAACAAAAAGCTGATTTAATAGATACAGAAAAAGATTTTCTAGAAGCACAAAAAAAATTAATTGAATACAAAATAAACAAAACTGCAAACAAAATATTTTATTTGCAAAGTCAGTTATGGTTGTCTGATTATAAATTAAAATTATTGAAGCAAGATTTAACTGTAGTTGAAAGATCTTTTTGGGTAGACATCAAAGACATTGAAAAGATTCAAGAAAAAAATGAAAAAAATCTACAACAAGTAAGTAAAGACATTAATCTTTATTCTGAAAAAATTAATTCTTTAAATGAGCAAGAAGAAAAAAAACGCAAAGAATTTGAAGCCTTAGCTAAAGAGAACAATATCGAAATAAATGATATGAATTCTTTAATTGACTGGTCTTTAGACATGACTCAGTTTGTTCAAGAACCTATTGTTTATGAATTAGCGTTAATCAATAATCAAAAGCTGATAGTTGATTCTGAAATAATGTTAACAGAAGTTCAAAAAGAATTTGAAAAGATGAAACTTAATTCTGATAATGTTTTATTACAGATTATAACTACTTGGTTTAACTTAAATCATAAAAAAATTAAGACCAAACAGCAGACAATAGACGAAATAAATAATTATGAAAATGAAAAAAATGAACTTGAAAGAATTCTAAACAACTATAAAGAAAAAAGTAATCTAGCAAATAGTCTCATAACTATCCAAACAAGATCTTTGCAAAACATAAAAGACAAGCTAACTTTTATAAAAAATAGCAAAGAAGAATACACTCAAAAATATAATTCAGAAATATTTAAAAAAATAATTAATATATTAGGTAGAGCTGAAGGAGCGGTTAATAAGCAAATAGATTTTAATAGCCGAATAATTAAAACTTATAGTCAATTAAAATCTTTAATTCAAGATCAACTTAAACAAATAAATGCTATAACTATAAAATTAAATAAATTTAGTGGTGTTTTGCAACGTTCAGAAAATGCTGTATCAATTAGAAGCCTCCAAAATATATGGCCTGAAATAAAAGGTTTTGCAAAAGACTTGAAAACCATTTTTCTTTCTTATATTAGTCAGTTTGAATTAACATCGATAGTCAATATATTACAAAAAAAAGATAGCTGGTTAATAATTTTATCACTTTTAATCATCTCTTTATTTATAGGTTTATTTTACTCTTTTCTGCAGCATATTAGACCAAGAATAGATAATATTTTTTTAGTTAATAAATATCAAAATAGATTGCTTTTTTACTTAATGAGAGCTCTTGGAATAATTTTAAGATTTAGTTTTAATAATTTTTTTAGTTTATCAAGTTGGTTAATAATATTTACTTTAATTAAAACTAACTGGATGTTAAATGTTGGATTTATAGTATTTTTCTATATTATTTCTATTTTTTATCTTTGTTTATTAGTTATTAAATTGATTAATTTTTTCTCAAAGTATCAAGAAAATAATAGTTTTTTATTTGTATCATCAGTATTTAAAAGACGGTTTTTATTTGTGATGGGCTTAATTTCTTGTAGCTCGATAGTAATTTTATTAATTAATAGTACTTATAGTGCAGTAACTGCTGGTAGATCAGACCTAACTCTCTTACTTCAAGGTATACTAAGAATAATAATTCAACTTGGCTTGCTATTTTTAATAGACAAAGAAGAGATCTTAAGTGTAATCCCAACTAAAAATTATTTTGGTAAATTAGTCTATGATTTGTTTAATAAATATTATTTTTTACTCATAGCTATAATAATCTCTTTAATGGTTTTAAGTGATCCTCAAATAGGTGGTTGGGGTAAACTAGTAAACTTTATCTTAACTGGCTTGTTTTTAACTTTTATCTTAATAATTTCATTTTGGTATTTACAAAAATATCTTAGATCAACTTCTTATAAAATATTTTTTACCTCTGACTCAGAAGAATTGCTAAAAGAACGATTTAATAATGCTAAAGCCTGGTATGGCTTATTTCTTTTTATAGTATTTGTCGGTTTAATAATATCGATGATTTATATTGGTGCAAATATCTGGGGACAGACTTTATCTTTTGACAAAATTAAAATTTTATTAAGTAAAGAAATTTTTTATATAAAAACACCAGATCCTTTAAATCCTCAAAAAACAATAGAACAACCTTTTAATATATTTTCTTTATTAATTATTTTTTTATTTTTCTTTACTGGTCTTATAATAGCTTGGGCTTTTGAAAAATTTATTTTACAAAGAGTATTTGCTGTTTTTTTTGTTGATCCTGGTGTGCAAAATACTATATCTAGAATAGCTAGGTATTTTATAATTATTTTATTTTTTATTTTAGGCTTTTTAAAAGTAGAGCTTGGTGCTTTTATATTTTACTTATTAGGTATTATCTTATTAGGTATGGCTTGGGCGCTCAAAGAACCTGTAAACGATTTAATTTCTTATTTTACTATTTTAGTTGAACGCTCTATTAAAATAGGTGATTATATAGAACTAATAGATAACGAACAAAAGGTGATAGGGGTTGTTCGTAAAATTAATTTAAGAACCGTAGTGATCAGGCGTAATAATAGTGTAAGCTTAATTGTACCAAACTCTGTGATTACAAAAAATAGTTTATATAATTGGAATTACGTCACCAGCTTTTTTGCTTTTCCAGATATGTTATTAACTGTAAATTATCAAGCTAACCCTCAGATAGTAAAAAATATAATTATAAAAGTATTAGAAGCAAATGGTAATATCTTACGTAGACCTGAACCTATAATCCGTTTAGAAGATTTTTCAGCAAATGGTTATACCTTTTTAATAAGAGGGTTTATAACAAGTAACAAAGTCTTAGAACAATGGGATATTGCAAGCTCTATAAGGTTTGCCTTAGCTAAAGAACTAACTGAAGCTGGAATAAGAATTTGTACACCATCAAGAGTTATAACTATAGAAAATAATAGTATAGAAAAAGATCGTTTGATGTAATAAAAAAGGGGATCTTGAAATGAAAAACATGAGCAATACTACAAGAGGCGCTATTTTTATGATTATCGGTGTTATATTTTTTTTAAATACTTTAGGCCTATTTAAAGAAAGTTTTAATATAGCATTTAGAGTATTATCAATATTATTAGTAGCTTATGGTTTTTATATCGGTGATTATTTAGTAATTATTCAATCTTTATTTTCAAAAAAATAATCAAAACAAAAAAGAGCATTTATAAATTAAATGCTCTTTTTAATATAAAACCATTATCTTACGCATCAATTTTAACTTGTAACTACTTAAGCTATTAATTAATTATAATATATTGCCCTACGATTACTAAGTAATCTCCGGAGACAGTGTCCCCGGCGGTGACTATTCGCTCTTTTAAGAAGAGACAAATTAAATTTATAGCTTTCTAGTCTTGATTTGTCTTAGTTTTTTTCTTAAGTTAGCGCCATTGCGCCAGGGGCCCTGTACCAGGAGATTACGTAGTAATCGTAGGACATAGGACACAAGTATCTAATAATATT
>CAXNIA010000085.1:0-3585 GCA_964202375.1 Candidatus Babeliales bacterium
ATTAGTATTCGGTGCTATTTTAGGGTCTGTTTATGCCTGTGCTGCTACTAAATTAGTTGATAAAAGATTAGCAGATAAACTAGCTTTTTCTATCTCAAATAGTTCTGGCAATACTAATTTTTCTTGTTCTTATACTTTTTAAAAAGAACTCATAAGCTTATTCTGGAATGTATCTTGGAAAATTGTCTAATAATCCTAGTGCAAAATTATAATATCTAAAAACGTAACTATTTATCTATATAATAAAGATATAATTTCGTATACATTTTTTAGAGCCATGCGCTTACTTTGTAATCTCCGAGTACACGGGCCCCTGTCGGGGCCTATTTGTTTTTTTTAAGAAGTAGCAAACTAAATCTGTAAGCTTATGCAGTAAAGTATAGGGCAAGCATCAAAAAGCATAATTATTATTTAAAAAGGGCGATTAGGCCCCGCCAGGGGCCCCTGTCCGGAGCTTACAAAGTAAGCACAGGGCAAGCTTGTAATATTTAAAACTTTAATATTTTAAAAAAAGATAATTAATAGCTGAGTAGTTACTAAAAAACAAGATTAAAATAAAATCCTGTCATTGTTGTTGGAATAATGCATTTTCCTGATTTTGCAATATCAAAAATTACGCCAAAAGATGGTCTGCAAGGGTTATGTAAAGAAGTAAAATCATATTCAACAAAAACATTTAAAGAATTAAATTCCCATTTTGTAAAATTATTTTTTGTTTCTTTGTTTTTCACACCAGCAACTAATACAGAAAGACCGTTTATTAAATGATCAGCTTTACCATAAATACCATAAGATTTAATTTGAGTAGGATGAATACTGTTTGCAAAATTAAATAAAGCAGCATGACCACCGATAGTCAACCATTCTAAAATCCCCAAACTTATTTGACCATTTGCTATAAAGCCTAATTTACCATTGTATCCAGTAGCTAATAAATAAGTTTCATTTTTATCTCTTAAGGTTCCACTAGGTGCAACTATACCGGTTTGTAGAGTTAAATCTATATAATCTATTACTTTAAAGTTTTGATAATTCATGCCCCAACCTGCAGTTATCAAGGTATCGCCAAGTTGTCCCTTAGTTAAATATCTAATAGTATTGCTTTGAATAAGTCTGATTGGTAATACTATTTGATAAAAAAAACCTTTTTTTAAGTTTTTTGTATATTGAAATTCAATATCAAAATCGGTAATAGATTCATTTTTTGGTAATAAATCTTTTAAAGCAGTTTGGCAACCATTATGATCTAAAGCAAAATCTTTGCTTCCCACTCTGATAAAAAATTCTGGCCAATAAAGATGATCTTTAATTAGTCTTGGTTCGCCCCAAAATCTTGGTGCTTGGTACCAGACAGGTAAAGTGATTGTTTTTATTGATGTGATAAATAATATAAAATTAATTATTAAAATCTTGCAAAGCATAGCTAAAATTATTTTTTGTTAGTTTTTACAGATAAGTTACGGTAAAAGTCATTAAAGAGCAAATAGGTTACAGCTTTTTAAAAAAAAATATATTTAGTATTATATAAATAGTTATAATTTATATAGATGAGGTATTCATGAGTGAAGAAATTAACGATCAAGCAGTTAATTCAGAAAATATTGACGTTGAAAAAAATATTTTAAAAGATCAGCTTGCTAGATTAACAGCTGATTTTGAAAATTATAAAAAAAGAATAATTAGAGAAAGAGCAAGTTTAGAAGAAGTTGCTAAAAAAGATGTTATCGAAGATTTATTAGCTATTATCAAAGATATAGATTTAGCTTATTTAGAATTACAAAAAGCTCCTGCAGAAGTTAAAAACTGGCTTGTTGGAATAGAGCTTATTTATAAGAGTTTTCATGATTTTTTGATTCAACAAAATGTAAAAGAAATAGAAACTAAAGATTTTGATCCAAATTTGCATGAAGCTTTAAATCAAGTTCCAGCTACAGAAGACCAGCCATCAGGTACTATAATTACAGTTTATGAAAAAGGTTATAGTTTAAATGGTAATTTAATTAGAGCTGCTAAAGTTTGTGTTGCCCAATAATATTTATTATTTTTATATTTAAACTTATCATGACTGCTCAGTTATTACTTAATTATAATATATGCCCTACGATTACTACGTAAGTTCCGGGGACAGGGGCCCCTGGCGAGGCCTATTCGCCCTCTTTTAAAATAAGAATTATCATAACTAATCAGTTATTACTTAATTATAATATACTGTATCGCTTTGCACTTACTGCGTAAGCTTCGGGGACAGGGGTTCAGTACAATGGCGTGGCCTATTCGCCCTTTCTTAGACAAAAATATATAAAGTGTTCTGATGTGTAGCACCTAGGAAGGCTTTATGGCAGCTTGCTGCCAGATGGGCCTGAGTTACCAAAATAGTATTGTAAGCTTAGGGTCCAGGCATCCCCCTGGTGCGGGGGTTTAGCAATCTTTCGCGGCGCATAGCACCCCCTTTGCATAAAAAGCATTAAGTGATCTAGGTAGATATAAATTAGCAAAATAAATATTTTTATTAATTAAGTAATAGCTGAGTAGTTACGAAGTTTATTAATACTTACATAGATTTAAATTAATGCTTTGAGCTCTTCATAAATTTTTCTTAAAGGTTCTTCTAAAATAGTTAAGTTAGTAAAAAATCAGTAAAACCGGCATTTTGTTTAAAGCGTGGTAAAACATGAAAATGAATATGATCAAGAACAGAAGCTCCTGCATATTCACCTAAATTTAATCCGATATTAAAACCAAGAGCACCCCATTTTTTTAATAATTCTGTTGCAAAATTTAGTAGATTAATTAAATCTAAGCTTTCTTCACTATTTAATTCAGCTAAGTTAGCAACATGTTTTATAGGTATCACCATCAGGTGACCCCTTAGATAAGGGTATAAGTTAAGACATAAGATATTATGACTGGTTCTTTTTAAAATTAAATATTTATCATCTAGATTACTTTTTATGCTGTTGCAAAATGGACATTCTAGATTATTTTGATTTTTATCATAATTATTTATTATTCTACCATCTACAAGTTCTCTTTTGCCACATTCTTGATTAAGATTGGATTGTAAATCTTTAATAATATTTGAGTCAGCACAAAAAAATATATAAAAGTAAAAAAATAATAAAATTGTTAATTTTAAGCTTTGCATTATTGTTCTATTATTATTAAGTAAATATGAAGTAGATTAAAACTTTAATAAATTTTAGCAATTTTGTATTTGCTTAATAAACATAGTTAACTAAAAAATTATAAATATTTATTTAATTATTTTGCCCTGCACTTACTGACGTAAGTTCCGGGGACAGGGGCCCCTGGCGGGGCCTATACGCCTTTTTTTAAACAATAATTATACTTTTTGATGCTTGCCTACGCTTTACTGCATAAGCTACAAATTTAATTTGTTACTTCTTAAGAAAAAGTGAATAGTCCCCACCGCGACAGTGTCCCGGGAGATTGTGTAACAATCGTAGGGCTATAAAAAATGTAGATAAAATTATATTTTTCTTATATAGCTGAGTAGTTACAAAAAACTTATTGGAGCTATTTATTTAGCTAAAAAATTAAAATTATTTCAATTATAAATTATTA
>CAXNIA010000086.1:0-3579 GCA_964202375.1 Candidatus Babeliales bacterium
TCATGATCAAATATCTTTATTTCCATCTTTTTTTGATGTAGAGAGATTGTAAGCTATAGCTATCCACATCCCTATTATAAAGGTTATTATCATTATTATAAATTCAGATAATTCTAAATGCAATAGTGATATCGATATTGCTATTATTAAAAAACGTAAAATTAAAATATATTTTTTATAATAAGTTAAGCAAAAAAGGGAACCGTAGATTAATCCGGCTCCCAAAGATAATAATATTATAGTTATTATTAAACAGTTTAACATGTATTTACTCAATAACCGTAGGTAAAAATAACTAGGCCAAAATATATAATAAATTGCTTCTTAAAAAAAGGCGCTTAGGCCCCGCCAGGGGCCTGCGTCCCGGAGATTACGTAGTAATCGTAGGGTAATATATTATAATTAAGTAATAATTAATTATTTATTTTATTAAATTCTTTAATAATAGAAGTCGATCCTGTAATTACTATTAATCCATTTTCTTGATCAACGGCTTTTAAAGCTTGAGCATAAGCATCTTTTAAGTTTTTAGCTGATTTTGCCTTAACATTATAGTTTCTTATTTCATTTGTTATTTTTTCAACATCAAATGCTTCATCATCTTTTTTACCATTATCTTGAGAAATTGGACAGAAAATTATTTGTCCAGAATTTTTCTTAAAGAAATAACGCGCAGCTCTCAAAAATTCAATATCAGAAAGCTTGTTATTATCACAACCTATAATTAAGACTAAGCCTTTTAATTGGTGAGCATAATGTAATAATCTAATACCTAAAAAAAGATTATTAAAAGCATCTAAGTTAGCAGCATTATCAAGCAAGACAAGCGGTTTATCTTTTTTAATTAATTCAAAGCGACCAGGTAAAGAATTAGTAGTTTCTTTCCAGAAATCTTCGATAGTTTTTTTTGGATTAAGTTCAGAATTAAACTTAGCTTCTAAAGTTGGACGACCACGTTGACCTTTAGATTTAAGTAATAAGCTAGATTCAATTATTTGACTATCTTGACCATAGATTTCTTCTAAAGCTAACTGTGAAGCTCTTTCAGCTAAAGCTGCACAACGACCGTGAAGTTGTTCAAATGGATATTCTAAAGCTGCTAATTTTCTAATAGGCATTGCCCATTTACCATTACGTTTTTCAACCAAGTCTTCCATAAATTGTAAATTAGCTTTGCTTTGATCAGCGGAAACTAACCAACAATTTTTTGATACGTATTGCACTAAGTTGGTAACTGTAACTTCATCATTTTCATTACAAAGTCTTGTGATAGCAACAACAGTTTTATTAGCAATTTGTGCTGGATCAGAAGCTGAATTATTAATTGATTCTAAAACAGCTATAGTTACATTTTTTTTCTTAAAACTTAAGAAAGCAATAGCTGTTAAAATTTCTGTAGCATGCAAATTTTCATCTAACTGATTACTAGCATTAAACACTTCTTGTGCTGTAGCTGTAAAATCTTGAATATTAATTATTTCGTTATTAATAGCAAAACGTTCAGTATAATTATTAATATGTGGAGAATAATAGGCTCCAACTGTAACTTTTTCTTCTCTTAATAATTGAGAAATAAAATTTACAGTTAAACTTTTACCATTATCACCAGAAACAATTATAGATTTAAATGATTGAGAAGGATTACCTAAAATTTTATCTAAGTTTTTAACTCTATCATTATTTACTGGTTCAGCATTGCTCCAAGAACTATCTAACCAGGCTACTACGTCTTCATATGTTAAAATACTATTAACATTTTTAAGTTTATTATTTTGTTGTTGACTTATTGCAACCATACAATCTCCGCATGGGTTATTTTTTTATAATTTTTTAAAAAACAGCACTTAAATTAAACTTCAGATAGAAATTTAGCTTATTGACATTCTAAAACTATAGGGCATAAACAAAAAATGTCAAATAGATTAATTAACTTGACTTAAGAATTAGTTTTTTTTAATAAATAAAATAGTATTTTAAATTTAAAAATAGGTATAAAAATGAAAAAAGCTTATTCTTTGATAGAAATCATGATTGTCATAGCTCTAATAGGTGCTCTTTTAATGATAGCTGCCCCAAAATATAAAAATTTTATAGCTAAAACAAGAAGAGTAGAGGCTCAAATTAATTTACATAATATATATGCGATTGAGCAATCTTTTTGGGCAGAAAATGGTCGATACACAGCAGACTTAAATGAGCTTGACTGGCGACCTGAAGGTAAGCCTAAATATAGTTATGGGTTTGTTGGACAAGAGAATAAAAATTATTTTGTAGGCAGTATGAAAACTATGGCTATTCCATCTCAATGCACAGCAAATACAGATAGTTTTACAGCTTGTGCTTTAGCTGATATAGATGGCGATGGAAAATTTGATATTTTAACTATCAATCAAAATAATGAACTAATAATTATCAGTGATGATCTTAAATAGCATAATTTGGTATTTACTTAATAACGTAAGTAGCTATAGAAACTAATAAATATTTAGAAAAATCATAATTCTTTGCCCTGCGCTTACTTTGTAAGCTCCAGGGACAGTGTCCCGGCGGGGAAAATTCGCTTTTTCAAAGAAATAAAGATTTAAGTTTAGAGTATTTTGGTCTTGCTTTTCCAAAGTTTTTTCATTAAATTGACGCCATTGGTGTCCCAAGAACTTATGCAGTAAGGCAGCGAACAAGTATAAAGAAATAATTCTTAATTGAAAAAGGGCTTATAGGCCCCGCCAGGGGCCCCTGTCCCTGAGATTGCTTAGCAATCGTAGGGCAATATATAGGGCAATATATTATAATTAAGTAATAGCTAAGTAGTTAACTAATATTCTAAATCAATATCGTAAATACCATAACTACGTCTTGATATTAGATCCCTCTCATTAAAATTTTTTATAATTGATCTTCTATCTAGAGCTTGATACTTACTATCTTCTTTTAATTTAGCAATTAACTTATCAAAAAGCTTTTTATTTTGATCTAAATAAAGTCTATGTAAAACAGATGCACCAGCTTTATCAAAAACATCAGCTTTAGCTCCAGACCTCAAAAGCAAATCAAAGCATTCTGCATTACCTTTTGAAGCAGCTAAAAACAATGGAGTTTGGCCTACATCATCTTGGGTATTTATATCCGCACGCTTATTAATTAAACATTCTATCATAACAGTATTTCTTGCTAAAAAAATAGCATAATCAATGGGAGCTTTTTTAATATTATCTCTAATGCTAGGATCAGCATTTAGGGCCAACAAATAACTTAATCCATGATCATCATTGGCAATTATAGATTTATGCAAAAGCGTTTGCCCAAATCTATCTTGTTCGTTAATTATTTTTAGGCTCTTTTTTAAAATTTCACTATCTAAGATCGCAGTATCTAATTTTAAAAGATCATGATTAAAAGCAGCTGCTTTTACTATAAAAATAGTTAATAATGTTAAAATAAATATTTTAGTTAGTTTTTTCATTTGTATTATCTATTTCTTTATTATCTATTTCTTTATTATCCATTACATTACCTATATTATTAAGTAAAAATTTAATTTTATGTAAAAATTTATTGATTTCTTCAGGAGACTGCAAAAGG
>CAXNIA010000087.1:0-3551 GCA_964202375.1 Candidatus Babeliales bacterium
TTATCTTTTGTATTACAGTTATTTGCATTAGAGTTATGATTGGCAAACATCATGCCTGAAGCTGCTAATAAAGCAATGCTTAAATGTTTTGTAAAAGTGGATTTCATTCACTACTCCTTTAAACTTAGTACTATATCCAAGAGCATTTGAAACTTAAAATTTATCGCAAATTTGCAATAGATTAGAGCAAAAGCTAATATATTTAAAAGTCTATGTCAATCTTAATAAAATAATCTTAATAATGCGTTTTAAAAAAAATTATTATTTATTTTTAACAATAATTCAATCTGTGTCAGAGAGCCTTCCAGTAAGCAGCTCAACGCACATTAAAATTTTTAATATGCTCTGGCAAAAGCATTATTTAATACAAAAAAATTGGCAATTATGGGAAGATCTAGCACATCTTACAACAGCAATCGCTTTGATTCCCTTATTTTGTAATTTATTTAACGATTTTGAGCAATTATTAAATAAATTTTTATGGATAATTATAGTTGATAGCATTACCTTAATAGGTTACTTATTTATTCGTGATCGGGTTCAAAGATATTTACCTGCTATAGGATTAATATTTACAGGATTAATTTTATTTTTAATTAATTTTTTACCAAACAATCAAGATATTGATTTAAATTTAAAACATTTTTTATTAAGAGCTTTTGCCGTTGGTGTTTTGCAGTCTTTAGCTTTTATACCAGGCGTTTCTAGATTAGGCTTAATATTTAGTTTTTTAAGATTCAGCGGTTTTTCTATTAATCAAGCATGGTATTTTTCTTGGTTAGCAATGTTACCACTTTTGGTAGCTCGTTTCTTATTGGGATTTTATAAGTTATTTAATTACAAAGCATTATCATCTAAAATATTTTTAGAATTTTTTTTAGCTATATTTGTTGGTAGTTTATTTGCTTATGGCTCGCTTTATATAATGTTTAATTTTTTAATCAAATCAACTTTTATTTTTATTTACCCATTTGTCTTAGGGGTTTTATGTTACATTTATTGGCCAAATTAAAACATAATTTTTATTTAAAAGTATTATTAAAAATTATTTTTAATCTGCTAGCTTTAATAATATTTTATGGCTCTTTAACTTTTAGTATTAAAAAATCTTATTTTTTCTTAGCACCTGATATTAGTTATTCTTATTTTAATATTTTTATTTCTTATCTTTTTTATTATTTTGGTTTAGGTATTTACTTATTACCTATTTTTTTTGTTTTATTAAGTTTTGGCTATTGGTTAAAATTATTTGCTTGTTTAGGATTAATTTTTACAATGCAACTTTATGCAACGTTAACAAAATTTACTATGATAGGTGGTTGGCATAATGGTGGTGGATTACTAGGTTGCAAATATGCTAATTTATTTATTAATTTTTTTACAATTGAAGTTACATATTTAATATGCTTCTGGCTTACTGTAATTTTTATAATTTTAATTGATTCTTATGGTTTATCATTAGTTCATTATCTTTGCTATAATCTAAATAAATCAACTTATTTTAAAAAGTATTTGGTTAGATTTAATCTTCTAGAAAAGAAAAATTTAATTAATTTAATTATTAGATTAAAGAATATCTCAAAATCTATCATAAAATTAATAGTTAAAGGCGAATCAGAAATTTTAGAAAAAATAGTATCAGAAGAATATGAATTTACAGCTGAAATTCAAAATATAAATTCTTTTTTAAATATTGAACCTAAATTAAAACCAGCAAAAACTTTAACAAATCTAAATAATCTAAATAATCTAGAAGAATTTTATAATTTACCTGAAACTATTTTACTAGCCACTAGAGAAAAAAAAATATCATTAGAGCCTGACCTGATAGATAATTTAGTAAATAAACTAAAACTTTTTTCAATTAATGTTAAATGTTTAGAAGTTATCTATGGGCCAGTAGTTACCACTTATGTTTTAGAGCCTGATGCTGATGTTAAATTAAGTAAAATTTTAAACTTAGAAGATGACATAGCATTAGCCTTAGAAGTTGCTGCAGTTAGAATAATTGCACCAATAATTGGTACATCTTATATAGGCTTAGAAGTTCCTAATAAAGTAAGACAAATAGTGCCTTTTAAAAATATTATAGAAGATCAAAATTTTAAAAAATTTTCTGGTAATTTGCCCTTAGTGATTGGTTATGACACTAAAGGTAAGGCCGTGGTAGAAGATTTAGCTAAGCTGCCTCATTTATTAGTAGCCGGATCTACAGGTTCAGGCAAATCTGTAGCTATCAATAGTATGCTAATGGGGCTTTTATATTCTAAGACTCCAGAAGAATTAAAATTAATTTTGATTGATCCAAAAAGATTAGAATTAGCGCCATACAATGATATTGCTCATTTACTTTTCCCTGTTGCAACAGAGCCAGAAAAAGCTTTATCAGCTTTAAAATGGCTTTTGCAAGAGATGGAAAGGAGATACACCTTAATGGCTGAAAATGGTATAAGAAGTTTACAAGAAAAAAATAATCTAAATTTACCTTATATTGTAACTATTATTGATGAATTTGCAGACTTAATAATGACTTCTTCTAAAGAATTAGAAAATTGTGTAGTTCGTTTAGCACAAATGGCCAGAGCTGCTGGTATAAATCTTATTATTGCTACTCAAAGGCCATCTGTAGATGTTATAACAGGGTTAATTAAAGCTAATTTTCCAAGTAGAATAGCATTTAGAGTTTCATCTAAAGTTGATTCTAGAACTATTATAGATCAATCTGGCGCTGAAGACCTTTTAGGTAATGGTGATATGTTGTTTTTATCAAACAAGGGCATTGTCAGGCTTCACGGTTCTTTTGTAAGTGATGATGAAGTTATAACAGTAACTAATTATATTAAAAGCCAAGGCAAAGCTGATTATAAAATATCAAATTTTCAAGAAAACTTATAATTATTTAGTTTAGGAGATTTATAATTATAAATCTTTTTTAATTATAAATTTTGCCCTACGATTGTTTCACAATCTCCGGTGACACGGGCCCCTGGCGGGGCCTATTCGCCCTTTTTTAGATAAGAATTTTTTACTAAATACTCGCCCTACGCTTTACTGCGTCAGCTCCTTTGACACGGGCCCCGGGCGGGGCCTATTCGCCTTTTTTTAGATAAGAATTATTATGAAATACTAGCCCTACGCTTTACTGCGGCAGCTCCGGCGACTCCGGCCCTTGGCTGGCCGATACGCCTTTTTACAATATAAAATATGAAGTGTTTGTTAAGACACGCTGATAATTTTTAACAAAATTTAATTTTTTTTTAACATTTACTCATGCATAAATATACTTTTTTATTATTTTTTACAAAGTATTGCTTTTGTTTTTTATTTTGTGATAAATTTTACATTAGTAATATATTTTTTTATCTTAAATTTTTAAGAGGGATATATTCGTATAGGAATTATAATAGACCTCTTACGAAACTATTTAATTTACAATTCATAATTATAAATTCCTGCAATTAAATTAAATCTTAACCCAAATCTTTTACGTCTATTTCTATATTTATCAGATACTATTTTAAATCTTTTAACTTTTCCAATTACATGCTCAT
>CAXNIA010000088.1:0-3498 GCA_964202375.1 Candidatus Babeliales bacterium
ACATTAGCTCAACTAGTTCTAGATGAAGATAAAAAAGCTCTAAAAGAAGCTCGAGATAAAGCAACACTTAAAGAGATAAACCAGCAGATAGAGCAGCGCAGCAGAGAGGCGCAGCAGAAAGCAGCAGCTAAAGAATTAGCAGCAGGACAGCCGGAGAGAGAGCAGCAGAGAGCAGCAAAGAGAGCAGCAGAGAGAGCAGCAGCAGACCTATAGAAACAAGATAATAAGATTAGAAAAAATAAAAAATCATGAACTTAAAAGGTATTTGCTCAATAACCGTGGGTAACTATAAAAAATTATAAATATTTGTTTAATTATATGTTTTGCCCTACGCTTACTATGTAAGCTCCGGGGACATTGTCCCGGCGGGGACTATTCGCTTTTCTTAAGAAATAATTGCTTATACGTTTTAGCCTAGCTGGAGACCTAAAGTTATTGAGCAAGCATGATTTTACATAAGTAAGCATAGGACAATTATCTAATAGACTTCTTACGAAAACCTTCGATTGCATTATATGCAATCTCCCGGGACACTGGCCCGACGGGGCCTATACGTTCTTTTTAAAAAAATAATACCAACATGTATCTAATTATTATAGGAAAAATCGTATTATTCATAGGTTTTAAAAGAGGTCTAATAAGATTCTTATTTAAAAAAGGCATTTAGACCCCGCTGCAATGGCGTCAACTTAAGGGAAAAACTTGGTAAAAGTAAGACTAAATCACTATAAACTTAAATCTTTATTTCTTAAGAAAAGTGAATAGTCCCCACCGGGACAGTGTACCCGGAGATTGTGAAACAATCGCAGGGCTCTAAAAAAACATTAATTAAGCAATAGCTGAGTAGTTACAAAACAACTTATACTCTCCTAGAACATCATTAAGATAGCCAGTATTTAAAAGAAGTTTTATACTTAAAATAAAAACAAATTAAGCGATCATGAAACAAACATTTATCATAAAGCAAAAAACAATCAATAATATGTTGTCTTTTATGCAACCAATTTGTTCAAAAAGAACACCCTTAGAAAGCACAACAGGGATAATGTTTCAAGTTGGGCTAAAGGAACTTATTTTAAAATCTACAGATTTAGAAATAAGCTTACAATGCAGTGCTACTATAAATGATAGTACCGCATCTGAAAATGTTTCTGTATTAGTACCTGGTAAAAGAATCTTTGATCTGGTAAAAGAATTAGAAGATGATTTATTTTTTACAATCAAAGCAAAAGATATCATAATTCAGGCTGGGGCAGCAAAGGTTCAACTAAATATTAAAGATATTGAAATGTTTCCAGAGTTTCCAGAAAAAATTGAAAACTTGTTACACCTAGAAGCTTCTTTTTTAAAAAACATCTTAGATAAAATAAATTTTATTATTCCACAAAGTAACCCAAATGGCTCTCTAAATGGTTTATATTTAGAAATAGATCCAGAATTTATAACAGCTACAGCTACAGATGGGCATTGCTTAGCGCAAATTAAAAGCAGTAAATATACCCTAAGTCAGAAAAAAAGCTGGTTGATCCCAAGAAGAGCGGTTATAGAAATTAAAAAAATATTAGATAATGTGGCAGATGAAACTATTTTTTTAGGTACTTGTGGTAACCAGTTAGTTTTTTCTGGTGAATCATTTAATTTTTTCACTAAAGTTTTAACTGATAAATTTCCTCAATACGAATCTATCTTGAATAAAAAAGATTTTTGTTTTGCTAAAATAGACCGTCATAATTTTGTAAAAGCAGTTAAGCGTTCAGCATGTTTACTATCTGGTCAGTTTATACCTACTACTTTCAATTTTAATTCAACATCGGTGGATATATCTTTAGTAAATAAAGAAGTAGGTACGTTTCAGGATCATTTAAAAATAGATGCTTACAGCGGTGACGACCTGCAGATTAGGTTTTATGCACCTTACCTTTTAGCTGGCTTACAAAATTTTAACCAAAATGAATTACAATTTTATTTACATAGCTCAGCAAGACCAATCATCTTTGAAAACATTGAAAATGACATTCATTTTGTTTATTTAGTTATGCCTGTTTCACCAACTAATAATTATTAAAGTGAAGAAAATAAAAAGTTTAACAATTAAAAATTTTCGTTGTTTTAATAATCTTAGTTTAAATTTTTCTGAAAATATTATTTTAATAAAAGGGCCTAATGGCTCTGGTAAAACAACTATTTTAGAATCTTTAAATTATGCTTCAACTATGCAATCATTTAGAACTAGCCATATTACTGAATTAATAAATTTTAAAGAAAGCTTGTTTTATATTAAGATAGATTTTTTTTCTTTGCAGAGTCTTAAAACAGTTTATGCTCATAAAAAAAAAATTATCAAGTTTGATGATAAAGTAATCAAATCTTACAAAGAAATTAGCTCTCTTTTCCAGACAATTTCTGTAACAGAAGATGATTTAAATTTAATTAAAGGTGGCCCAGAGATTAGAAGAAATTTTTTAGATTCTGTTTTAATCTTAACTAATCTTAATTATGCTCAATTACTAAAAGAGCATAAAAAAATAGTAGAACAAAGAGCCGCTTTACTTCAAAATAATTCTCTAAATAAAAATTATTATGATCTCTGGACAAACGAGCTTTGTAAAAAAAGTAATTTAATAGTTTCCGAAAGAATTAGATTATTAGATATCATCAAACAGGAAGTTAATAATTTATTTGAAAATTATCTTAATCCTATTTTAAACCAAGATCTAATAGTAGATTTAAGTTATGAACCTAAGTATAAGTTGCCAGAAGATAATCTAGTTAATGATCAATTATTATTTGAACAAGAAAAAAAATATGGTAGAAATTTAATTGGCGCTCAACTAGATGATTTTTTAATAATTTTTAAAACTAAAAAATCTCGGGCGTTTGCTTCAAGAGGGCAACAAAAACTATTAGTTTTAATCTTTAAAATAGTTAACTTAAAGCTAATCTTGCAAAATCAGTATAAACCTGAATTCTTGATTCTTTTATTAGATGATTTTTTAACTGATCTTGATGAAAAAGTTGTTTATGCTTTACTAAAATTGATAGTCTCTTTAGATATACAGATTTTTATAAGTTCCCCTTGCACTAGCCAGGTTATTGAAAAATCTTTAGTAAAACAAAATACTAATTTTCAAGAAATTATTTTGGAACTATAGTTGCGACTAGATAATTTATCTGTAACTACTCAGCTATTAGACTTCTTACGAAACCCTACAATTGCATGATATGCAATTTCCGGGGACACAGGCCCGACGGGGCCTATACGTTCTTTTTCAAGAAAAACTTACTCATATATCTAATTATTTTTGTAACTACTCAGCTATTGCTTAACGAATATTTTTTAGAGCCCTACGATTGTTGCACAATCTCCCGGGACACCGTCCCGGCGGGGAACAATTTCGTTTTGTTAAGAAGTAGCAAATTAAATTTGTAGCTTATGCAGTAAAGCGTAGGCAAGCATCAAAAAGTATAATTATTATTTAAAAAAAGGCGATTAGGCCC
>CAXNIA010000089.1:0-3495 GCA_964202375.1 Candidatus Babeliales bacterium
TTGGAACAGATTTTATCTTATATTTCTCAGCAACTTTAGGACATTTTTCTAAATCAACAGCATAAAATAAAAAATTTTCACTTTGTTCTTTTGCTATTTGTTTAAAAATTGGTTTTATATTTTTACATGGTCCACACCATTGAGTGTAAAAATCTATAATTGCGGGTTTATTTGATGCTCCTATAGTTTCTTCAAAATTATCGTCTGACAATTCAATAACATTGTTTTCAAGCTCTATTTTTTGATTTTTATTAGTAATGGTGTGTGAATTATTTTTAGATGCAAATTCTTGAGAAGTTTGAGTTAATTTTAAACTTGTAACTAAGATTAAAATTATTATATTTTTTTTCATATTAATTTTATATTTTTTATTAAAAGATATTTTTTGTAATTATAGCAATCTCAAAACAAAATGTCATAATTTGTAACTAAAAGTGTATTTGCTCAATAAACATAGGTAACTAGAGAAAATATAAATATTTTATTTGAAATATTTATTATTCAGGAAATAGTTTTAAAAGATCATAAACTGAGCTTAAAAATACACAGTCTTTTTTGTTTTCTTCTATTTTTTGAGATACTGCTAAAAAGAATTTTTCGATACCAAAAGTTCGGCCTTCTTTAACATGAGCTTGAGCCTGAGATATTGGTTTAATTTGCCCAGTAAGGCTCATTTCACCAAGTGCTAAAGATTTAGGTGGCAAGGGTTTTTGAAAATATGAAGACAACAAACTAAGTGCTATTGCTAGATCTGTGGTTTGTTCTTTAAGTTTAATTCCACCACTTACTTTAAAAAATATATCATTAGTGCTAAATCTTACATGTAAATATTTTTCTAAAATAGCTGCAATTAATATTACTTGTTTATGTTCTATGCCAGTTATAACTCTTTGAGGAATTCCAAAATTGCTCGGTATTATTAAAGCTTGTAGTTCAACTATAATAGGCCTAGATCCTTCAAAAGAGCTAACTAAAATTGAACCTATAGCATTAGATGCGTCAGCTACAAGTTGCTGGCTAAAATTACGTACTTCTTTAAGGCCATCACAGTTCATTTCAAAAAAACCAATTTCATTAACTGATCCAAATCTATTTTTAACACTACGTAAGATTCTAATCTGGTTTTTATCATCTGTTTGTAGATATAAAACTGTATCTACTAAATGTTCTATAGTTCTTGGTCCAGCTATTATACCATCTTTGGTAACATGTCCTGTTGCTATTATTGCTCTATTTTCTTGTTTAGCAAATCTCATTAATTCAAAAGTTACATCTCTTAATTGAGAAATGCTACCGAAATTACCATTTTCTATACAGCAATTTTGGATAGAATCTAAAATTATAACAGCTGTATCAGTTGTTTTAATAGTAGCTATAATTATTCCAAGATCAGAATTATCTAAAAATTTTAAATCACTATTCTGGCAACCTATTCTTTGAGCACGTAATTGAATTTGATCTAGTGATTCTTCTGAAGAAACATAAACAACGCTATGAAATTTGCTTAAAGTATTAGCTATTTGGAGTAATAAAGTAGATTTTCCTACCCCCGGATCACCTGTTAAAATACTTAAGCTGCCCGGAACTATTCCACCACCTAATACTCTATCCCATTCTAAAACATTACTTTTTAATCTTTCAGGTAGATTTATTTTGTCTGAGAGACTTTTTAAGGTTACAGTTCTGTTCAAATTTGTTTTAGTAAAGTTTGCTATTTCTTTTTCACAAAAAGTGCTCCAAGATTGGCATTCAGGGCATGAACCTATCCATCTTGGGCTGCAAAAACTACAAACAGAGCATATAAAATTTTGTTTTGTTTTGCTCATATTTAAATTATATAACATTTACGGCATCTTGCTTGATAGCAATCTTCTGCCCCGATCAAAACTATAGGCTCATCGTTTTTTGCTGGTCTACCGTTAACTAGTCTTTGAGTATAATGACTATCTTCTCCACATTGCATGCAGATAGCTTTTAATTTAGTTACTTTATCAGCTATGGCCATTAATTCTGGAATTGAACCAAATGGTATACCTCTAAAATCTAAGTCTAGTCCAGCTCCAATAACTCTTTTGCCATTTTTAACAAGTTCTAAAATAATTTCTATAATATTTTTATCAAAAAATTGAATTTCATCAATCCCGATAACTTCAGTATCTTGAGTTACAGATTCAAGTAATAACTCTATTTTTGATATAGCAATAGCTTTTATCATGTTACCATTATGAGCTCTAACGTGTTCTATGGTAACCCTGTTGTCTAAATTATGTTTAAATACTTGAATATTAAGCTTAGCATATTCACATCTTTTAAGTCTTCTAATTAGCTCATCAGATTTACCTGAAAACATAGAGCCACAAATTATTTCTAGTGAACCAGATTTTTGCATGATTTTTTAAAATTAAAATGATAATCTAAATTGTACCATTTTAAACATAACAAAGTTTGTTATTAGTGCCAAACGTTTAATTAAATATTTAGGATAAAGATCAATGAATAACGAATTAATGATTGTCCATAACTCTAAGCCGCTAAAAGGATCAGTACCAGTTGATGGAGCAAAAAACAGTGTCTTAGTTTTGATGGCGACTACTTTATTAGTTGATGGTACTTTTATTTTTTCTAATGTACCAATTTTAGAAGATGTTTTAGTTATGGCAGAATTATTACGTCATATTGGTTCAAAAGTTATTTTTGATATACAAAAAAAACAACTTATTATAACTACAAATATAAATACTTCTTTAATACCTGATATTTTATTAAATAAAATGAGAGCTTCTATCTTAGTACTTGCTCCATTATTAGCAAGAAATGGACATGCCTCATTTAGTCAGCCTGGTGGTTGCAATTTAGGTAAACGTCCACTTGATTATCACATTAAGGCTTTAGAAAAATTAAACGTTAGCTTTTTTTATTCAGATATTATTGAAGCTTCTGTTGAGCAATTTAAACCAAATAAAATTATTTTAGATTATCCAAGTGTTGGCGCTACAGAAACAGCTTTACTTGCTGCTGTTAATATTAAAAATAAGACTACTATTATAAATGCTTCTTTAGAGCCTGAAGTTACCGAGCTTGTTTACTTTTTAAATTTAATGGGAGCTAAAATAACTTATGATCTACCGGCAACTATCATAATAGATGGTGGTTATGAGCTAAAAGCTATTGATCATGTTATTATGCCAGATAGGCTTGAAGCTGGGTCATTAATTTTAGCAGCTTTGGCAACTAAAGGTGAAATTAATTTAACAAATGTTAGGCCAGATCATTTAGATTTATTTTTAGAAAAAATATCAGAAATGGGTCATTTTGTAGAAATAGGTGATAATTTTATAACTTGTAGATATTCTTTTAATTCTAAAGCTGTATCTATTAGAACAGCTCCATATCCAGGGTTTCCTACAGATTTACTAGCTCCAATGATGGCTCTTTTATGTATTACAAATGGTGAAAGTTTCATAGAAGAAGGTGTTTTTGATGATAGATTAGGTC
>CAXNIA010000090.1:0-3481 GCA_964202375.1 Candidatus Babeliales bacterium
ACTCTTTACTGCGGAAGCTCTGGGGACTCTGGCCCCTCGCTGGCCCACACGCCTTTCCAATATAAAACACGAAGGACACCCCAGACAAGCTGATAATTTTTAGCAAAATTTAATTTGTTTCTCATTAAAAAAAGCGAATAGTCCCCGCCGGGACAGTGTCCCGGGAGCTTACATAGTAAGCGCAGGGCAAACTTATAACACTTAAAACATTGATTAAGTAATAGCTAAGTAATTTCAGTTATTTTATATAAAAATTTTTAATTTTGAATAACGGTTAAGTAATTTGATTTTTTTTTTTTATTTAAGCTTGACAAATATGAAAATCAAAGCCATGTTTTCCTAGAAGTGGAGCGATATAAATACAGTTTAATCTTTTGTATCTTACGCTACCAAACGGAGAACTCATAGATGTTATTTAATAATGAATTTATAAAAAAATTAATCCCAAAAGCTATAATTTCTGGTCAGATATCAAAAAAACCATCAGTTAAAATTGATAGTAGATTATGCCAGAAAGGCGATATTTTTTTTGCCTTAGAAGGTAAAGTCCAAAATGGCCATGATTTTATATCTAATGCTATTGAAAATGGTGCTGATACCGTAGTGATAAATGATAAAAATTCACACCTTGAAAAAGGTTTAAAATCAGCAGATATTAATATAATAATTGTCCCTGATACCTTAGAAGCTTTAATAGATCTTGCTAAAGGTTGGCGTAATCAATTTGAATTAAAAATTATTGGTATCACAGGTTCAGTTGGTAAAACAACTACTAAAGAAATGATAGCTTCTATTTTAAATTTAAATAAAACTAATTATTTAGCTTCTCAAGGTAATTATAATACTTTAATAGGCGCTTCTATCACTTTATTTAATTTAAGAACAGATCATCAAGTAGCATTGATTGAAATGGGTATTAGTAAGCGTGGCGAAATGGCTAAATTAGTAGATTTAGTTAGGCCAAATACTAGCTTAATAACTTATTTGGCACATAGTCATGTTTCTGGATTGGGATCTTTAAGTGATATTTCTTTGGAAAAAAGAACTATTTTTAATAATTTTAAACCAGAAAACATTGGCATAATAAACGGTGATCAAGAACTTTTGTCAGGAGTAGCCTATAATCATCCTGTTATTAGATTTGGCTCTAAAACAACCAATCAAGTGCAATGTCGAAAAGTTAGAATAGATTCGCAAGGTGCTAACTTTTTAATAAAAATATATAACAAAAAATATAATGTTTTTTTAAAGCATGGCAATCATGGTACAGTTAATAACGCCTTAGCTGCAACAGCTTTAGCTACAACCTTAGGTATTAATCATCAAATTATAGTCCAAGCTTTAAACCTGCCTTTAGAGATTAAAGGTAGATATCAATTTAAAGAATTAGCTAATAAACGAGGATCGATAATTGATGACTGTTATAACGCTAATCCAGAAAGCATGTTAAATAGCATTTTAGCTTTTGAAGCAATTAAAACTAGCGACAGAAAAATAGCTGTTTTAGGTGATATGAATGAATTAGGTATAGATAGCCCTTATTGGCATAAACAAATTGGTAGATTTTTTAAAAAAGCACCATCTATTGATAAAGTAATTCTAGTTGGGCAAATGATAAAATACGCTAAAGAAAATATCCCATTATCTAAAGAAATAGCTTATTATCAAACTTGGCAAGAAGCTGCCAAAGATTTACAAAACGAGCGAGAAAAAGTTTTAGTTTTAGCTAAAGCTTCTACTTATGGTTATACTAAAGGTTTAGTAGAATTAGTTAGCTTCTTAACTGAAGAAAACTTATTAAATAACCAAAATGTAAAGAAAGATAAGGCCGTAAGTAAATGATAATCCATGTTCCTGTATTACTTGAAGAAGCAATTACTGCTTTAAATCCATCTAAAGATGGTAATTACCTGGATGTAACTTTTGGACAAGGAGGGCATACTAGAGCTCTCCTTGAACGTTATCCAGAAATTAATGTTTTTGCTTTAGATTGGGATAGTGAAGCTATTGATCGTAATGGTCCACCCTTTCATGTTTTATATCCTGATCGTTTTTCTTTGATCTGGGGTAATTTTGCCAATTTATATAAAATAGCTAAAAAAAATAATTTGCCTAAGTTTGATGGAATTTTAGCTGATTTTGGTACTACCACAGAGCAGCTTATAGAAGGAAAAGGTTTTTCTTTTTATAAAGATACTTTTCTTGATATGAGAATGTCTACAGCGCATTATAAAGTAACAGCTGCTGAAATTTTAAATTCAGCTTCTTTAAAAGAGTTACAATTTATTTTCTCAAACTATGGTGAAGAGCAGTTTAGTAATACTATTGCTCAACTTATTGTAGATAAAAGAGTTGAAGAACCTTTTAAGACTACAGTTCAATTAGCAAGTTTAATTGAAAAAGTTATAGGATGGCGTAAAAAAGGTTTTCATCCTGCTACTAAAATATTTCAAGCTTTAAGAATAGCTGTTAATCATGAGCTTGATAATATCAAAGCTTTTTTGCCTGCAGCATCAGATGCTTTAGAAATAGGTGGCAGATTAGTTTGTATTAGTTTTCATTCTTTAGAAGATAAAATTGTAAAGCAGTTTATGCAGCAAAGAGAACTTAATGGTAATTTTAAAATAATTAATAAAAAAGTTATTCAAGCTACAGAAGAAGAAATATCTAAAAATAGACCTTCTAGGTCAGCTTGTTTGAGAATTTTAGAAAGAATTTCTTAAGTTAATTTAAAAAATATTATTAATAATTGTTGACAATGATAATAGCTATCATTAAATTAATGCTTCGTTAACTAAACTTGCCTTTAAGGAAAAAGCCGCATGGAGATAACTGAAGTAAAAATATATCCTGCTGAACAAAGTGGTAGACTAAAAGCATACGCTCAAATAGTATTTGACGGATGTTTTATAGTACGTGATCTAAAAATCATTGAAGGTGATAATGATTTTTTTGTTTCAATGCCATCTAGGAAAAGAAAGGATGGAACTTTTAGAGATATTGTTCATCCACTAAATTCTGAAACAAGAACGATGATAGAACAGGAAATCATAAAAGAATACAAAAAATTTATAATTTGACGTTTTATAAGTTATAAATTTTTATATTATTAAGAAAATATTTGAAATTCTTGCTAAAATATTTGAAATTAATGAAGATATATGTAATATATGTATTATATATATCTTCATTTTTATTGGGGCGTAGCCAAGTGGTAAGGCACCAGTTTTTGGTACTGGCATCCCGTAGGTTCGAATCCTTCCGCCCCAGCCAACAATCTAATTATAATTTCTTAATCTATTTACGCTTTTTATAATTCTTACTAGCAACCAATGCTTTAACCTCAGAAGTTGTCTTTGATTTTGAAGTTGGCTTTGGTTTTAAATTTTCTATTTTATCTAATTCCGTAAAAGCTAATTTTAAATCTTCACATTGCTCTAAAGCTTTTGTAAGTTCTTTTCTAACTTTTTTACGTGCTTCT
>CAXNIA010000091.1:0-3460 GCA_964202375.1 Candidatus Babeliales bacterium
TATATTGTAAGGAGATTTATAATGAAACCTAAATTATTTTGTTTTGTTACTATAACAGCAGTTATGTCTATGATGGGGACAAATGAAGTGAAGCCTAGCCCCCAACAATTAGTGAAGCTTAGCCCCCAACAAGTGGAGCATAGAAATAGATCTATTACTATTAACCAGCAACTAAATCTAGCAAAACAAGAATTGGCGAAAGTAAAAGCAGTGGGAAAAATAAATGAATTAAAAGCGGAAGTAAAGTTGTTAGAGGCACAGGAGGTCCAAAGGGGTTTCTTTGTGGAAATAGAATCTGCCCTAAGAGCGCAACAATTTAAGAAATAATGGATGATGGGTACTTGTAAAACAAAAGGCTAAGTTTAAGAAAGTGTAATAACATAAGACTAAAAACAAAAAACATATTCTTCTTATAAAGTTGAGTAGTTACAAAATTGCTTCTTAAAAAAAGGCGTTTAGGCCTCGCCAGGGGCCCTTGTCCCCGGAGATTACGTAGTAATCGTAGGGCAATATATTATAATTAAATTATAACTGAGTAGTTACAAAATTTTTTATACTTACATAATTACTAATAATTACCAAAGAAGATAAAATTGCTATACTAGCGATAATTAAAAACAATATTTATAACTAATAATAAATTATGAAACCTAATCCAACTGAATACTTTTACTGGAAGCTAGGTTTATTCTTTATTTTTATATTTTTTATGGCTTGTAATTATTTTATTCAAGAACAAGAATCTACTTTTATTGCAGAAGAAATTAATCATCTACAAAAAAAATTAAGCCTAACCGATAACAAAGAAATTTTGATTGTGCTAGACTTTATTAATAAAGCAGCAGAAACTGAACCAACATTTTTTATAGAAAAAATAGAGTTTAAAAAAGCGCAAAGAGAAATAATTATCATAATTAATAGTGATACAGAAGCTCTAGACAAAGAAACTATTAAGCTGCTAACTAATTTTGAACAAAATTGGTCTGTATTTAAATTAAACCTAAAAAGTAATCAAACAGTATTTAAAAGAATTTTTTAAAAATGGGAATCATCAAACGCCTAGATCCACTTGAAGCTCGCAAAATAGCTGCAGGTGAAGTTATAGAAAGACCTTTAAATATTATTAAAGAGTTAATTGAAAACAGTATAGATGCTCAAGCCACAAACATCTCTGTTTGTTTAATAGCAGGCGGCTTAGAATATATATCTGTTTTAGATAATGGTCAAGGCATCTTAAAAGAAGATATTAAAGATGCTTTTGAACATCATTGCACTAGCAAAATAACTTGCCTTGATGATTTATGGAAAATAGATTCTTTTGGCTTTAGGGGTGAAGCATTATCCAGCATTGCGGCAATTAGTAATGTTACAATCACAACAAAAAATATTGCTGAAGAGAAAGCAACTTGTTATAAAATAGGTCCGGAAATATCAACTGATCTAGAAACAGTAAGTGCTCCTTATGGTACCTGTATTATAATTAAAAATTTATTTGATAACATTCCTGCTAGAAAAAAATTCCAAAAAAGTATTGAAACAGAGTTTAGATTAATTTATAACCAAATTTTAATATTTTCTTTAAACCATCCTAATATTTTTTTTGAGCTAAAGCATGATGAAAAAACTATTTTTCAACTAACTGCTTGCTTAGAAGAAGAACGAATTACTAATAGCTTAAATTTAAAAAAAACTGATTTAGTAAATATTGAGTTAGAAGATCCAGAAAATAAAATTAAGCTTTCTGGTTGGTTCAGTTCACCTGAAGTTACTAAATATAATCGCCAAGGCATTACTATTTTTGTTAATAACAGACCAGTTAAAAATAACAACCTGGTAAAAGCTGTCATTAGAGGATACGGCTCAACTATTACAAATAAGTTTCCCTATGCAGTAGTTAAGCTTAAAGTATCACCAAGTAGTATTGATATGAATGTGCATCCTAAAAAAGAAGAGATTCGTTTTTCAAAAGAAAATATTATTTTAAGCTTAATCACTAAAGCTGCTTCTCAAGCTATTTATAAACGTTCTCAAATAATGCTTGAACCAATTAAAACTAATACTTTTAAAACTGATATTTATCAGGAGCTAAATTACCCAAAAAACAATTTAGATCATAATTATAATTATAATAATTTAAATACTAATAAATTAATTAATAATCAAAGCTTAAATAAAAACTTAGTAATTAATAATTTAGTACAAGCAAAAATTTTAAATCAAAATCAAAATTATCAAATACAAGCTGAACCAGAAATAGAAATCTGCAACTTTATTGGTTTGTTAGATAATACTTATTTACTTTTTTCATCTCCTGAAGGGTTACTAATAATAGACCAACATGCTGCCCATGAAAGAATTATTTATGAATCTATAAATAAAAACTTTGATACTCAACTAAATGACTCAATAGTAATTGATATGTTATTTCCATTATCTATAAAACTAAATGAATCTACTAGTTGGTTTATGGAGCAACAAGAAGTTTTTAATAAAATAGGCATAAAATATGATCAACTTAGTGAAGATACTATAGCGATTAAAGCTATACCTGTTTATCTAAAAAATAAACGAATCGATGAACTTTTTCATGAGATAGCTCTTAAAAGTCAGGATCTAGATAATATAAATCTTGATAATATAGAGCTGAATAAAGAATCTATCAAAAATAAAATAAAACATTTAGTACAAGCAACTACAGCATGCAAAGCAGCTATAAAAGCTGGAGACATACTTACAAGCTATGAAGCTAAAAAAATATTAGCGGATCTAAAACAATGTCAAGAGTCTTCACATTGCCCTCATGGTAGGCCAACATCTTTTGTCTTTGAATTAAAAGATATCGCTAAAGAGTTTCGCCGATATCTTAAATAAACAAATTTTGCTCAATAAACATAGGTAACTGTAAAAATTATAGATATTTGTTTAATTATGCCCTGCGCTTAATATGTAAGCTCCGGGGACATGGGCCCCTGGCGGGGCCGATACGCCCTTTTTTAAATAAGAATTATTATTATTACTTGACCTATAATTACTATGTAATCTCCGGGATAGTGGCTCTTGGCATAATAGTGGCAACTTAAGGGAAAAAACAAGATAAAATAAGATTAAAAAAATATAAATTTAATTTGTCTCTTCTGAAAAAAGCGAATAGTTCCCGCCGGGACCATGTCCCCGGAGATTACAAAGTAATCGTAGGGCAATATATTATAATTAAGCAATAGCTGAGTAGTTATAATAATTCTTATCTAAAAAAAAGCGAATAGTCCCCGCCGGGACAATGTCCTCGGAGATTACGTAGTAATCGTAGGGCAAAGTTATAATACACACAAAACTTAATATATTATTAATTAAGTAATAGCTGAGTAGTTACTAAATATCTTAAATAATTATTTTAATCCCTAAAGGGCTTGCGTAAATCTTTTTTAAAGCAAAATATTTTTCAGCATAATCAGCATCAACC
>CAXNIA010000092.1:0-3419 GCA_964202375.1 Candidatus Babeliales bacterium
GAAACTACTCAGCTATTGGTTAATTAATATTTTTTAGAGCCCTGCGCTTACTTTGTAAGCTCTCGGGACACTGTCCCGGTGGGGACTGTTCACTTTTCTTTAAGAAGTGGCAAATTAAATTTGTAGCTTATGCAGTAAAGCGTAGGCAAGTATTAAATAATAATTCTTATCTAAAAAGGGCGAATAGGCCCCGCCAGGGGCCCACGTCCCCGGAGCTTACAAAGTAAGCGCAGGGCTCTAAAAAATATTAATTAACCAATAGCTGAGTAGTTTCAAAAAAACTTTAATATTTTGTTAATATTAATTAAGTAAATACGTAAATATTTATAAACTAATTGGCTATTTTAAAGATAACAGTTAAAATTAATTTTAATAAGTTTTTTTAAGAAAGTTGATATATGATATTTCAAGAAAGATCTAGATTTTTATCATTAATAATTCAAATTAGTATAGGTGTTGGTTTAGGTTGGTATATTTGTTCAAAAAAACAACCAATACAAAAAGTCTCAGAAACAAGCTTAAACACTGTACTACCAAATAGCTGTAAAACAGAAACAAAAGTAATTTCTGAACAAATAGTAACACGTCTTAATGCTTGGAGCTCTATAGAATCTAAAACCAGAAATACAGTGGTTCAAATATTCTCTGATGTTGCCGAATTTAATTGGATGCAGCCTTATAGCACCCCAAATCAACAAATGGCTTCCGGGTCAGGGTTTTTTATAGATAATACCGGCTTGATAGTGACCAATGCTCATGTTGTAAATCAAGCTAAAAATATTTATATTCAAATTCCAATTTTTGGTAAACGTCAATTTGATGTTGAACTAGTAGGTATTAGTTTTGAACGTGATCTTGCTTTATTAAAACTAACAGATAGTAGTAAATCATTGATTAAAGAAGCTTTACCTGAGATACCTTATTTAGTTTTAGGTTATTCAGATACTATTAAGCGTGGCGATGAAATTATGGCTCTAGGTTATCCTTTAGGTCAAGAATCACTTAAAAGTACCAGTGGCGTTGTAAGTGGTCTTGAAAGCTTAGGCAGACCAATGATTCAAGTCGATGTACCTATTAACCCAGGTAATTCTGGTGGTCCATCTATTAACCCCGATGGTCATGTTGTAGGAATAAATACAGCTGGGATACCTTCTGCTCAAAATATTGGTTATATCATACCTGTTAATGAATTAAAATTAGTACTAGAAGATTTAAAAAAAGCTCCTAATAAATTATTAAGAAGACCATTTATGGGCTTAAATTATCAAATATCTTCATCCAATCATATAGCTGAATATTTAAAAAATCCTATTCCAGGTGGTTGCTATGTAGTTGATGTTTATCCTGGAGCAATCTTAGAATCAGCAGGCTTAAAAGCTGGTGATATGATTTATGAAATAAATGGTTTAAAAGTTGATTCTAATGGAGAAATGCTTTGTCATGGCTCACAAGATAGAATGTCTTTGACTGATTATGCTTCATTTTGGACATTAGATGAAAAAATAAATATGGTTATTTACCGTAAGGGTGAAAGACAAGAAATTAATTTTAATTTTAGTCTTTCCAAGTTGCCATCAATCAGATTTATGTATCCTGACCTGGAAGAAATAGATTATGAAGTTTTTGCAGGAATGGTTTTTATGCAACTTACTAGAAACCATGTTCAGCTTTTGATGAAATATGTGCCGTCTTTAATTCGTTATGAAGAGCCTAAAAATCAAGCTGAACCAGTTTTAATAGTTAGTCATGTTCTACCAGGATCTCATGCTCAAAGATCTAGAGTAATTGGTCAAGGGACAATCATAGATCAGATTAATGGTCGAAAAGTTAAAACTTTAGCTGAATTTAGAGAAGCTTTAAAGAAAAGCATTGATACTAGTTATTTAACTGTAAAAACTTCTTTTGATATATTTGTAGCCTTTCCAATAGGTGATATCTTAAATCAAGAAGTTAAATTATCACAAATTTATCGTTATCCTATTTCAAACTATATGCAAGAGATTATGGCAGCTTATAAAAAAATAATACCTAAGGTAAAAATTGCGTCTTGATAAATACTTGTTAGAACGTTTTCCACTTTTAACAAGAACTAAAATACAAGATTTAATAAAAAGAGGTTGTGTTAGTATTAATAATATTTTATTAACAAAGCCTGGTATTGAAATAAAACCTAAAGACTTTGAACAAATTATCTGTAATGATGATCAACTTTATGTAAGTAGAGCTGGTCTGAAACTGCAAGCAGCTTTAGATTATTTTAAAATAATAGTTAAAGATAAAATAGTTTTAGATGCTGGAATTTCAACAGGTGGTTTTACAGATTGTCTGTTGCAAAAAGAGGCTAAACATATTTATGGTATAGATGTGGGCTTTGGACAACTTCATAAATCATTAATTGGTAATAAAAAAATAACTTTACTGGAAAAGACTAATCTAAAAAATCTTACAAAATTACCAGAAAAAGTTGATTTAGTTACTTTAGATTTATCATTTATCTCTGTTACGCATGTTTTAGAACAAGTTACCAAATTAATGTCTGAAGATAATTCCCAAATTATTATTTTAATCAAACCTCAATTTGAGCTAACACCTCAAGATATTGGTAAAAATGGTATAGTTATTGATGAAAAGTTGCATGAAATAGCTAAAAAAAGAATAATAGATTGCTTAGAAAAAAATAATTTTAAAGTTGTTGGGATTATAGATTCACCTATTTTAGGCAGTTCTGGAAACAAAGAGTTTTTATGTTACGCTACAAAACTATAATCAACTACTTTTAGCTAGCTATTATTTAATTATAAGATATTATTTGCCCTACGATTACTACGTAATCTCCGGGGACGTGGGCCCCTGGCGGGGCCTAATCGCCCTTTTTTAGATAAGAATATTATTAGATACTTTTGCCCTACGATTGTTTTACAATCTTCGGGGACAAGGGCCCCTGGCGGGGCCTGAACGCCTTTATTAGATAAGAATTATTTACTAAATACTTTTGCCCTACGATTGTTTTACAATCTTCGGGGACACGGGCCCCTGGCGGGGCCTGAACGCCCTTTTTTTAGATAAGAATATTATTAGATACTTTTGCCCTACGATTACTACGTAATCTCCGGGGACACGGGCCCCTGGCGGGGCCTATACGTTCTTTTTCAAGAAAAACTTACTCATATATCTAATTATTTTTAAGAAATTATAGTAACTACTCAGCTATTATTTAATTATAATATATTGCCCTGCGATTGTTTCACAATCTCTCGGGACACAGGCAGTCTTGTACAGAGTTCAATTTTTAGCCTAAAATACTACATAAAATTTTGGAAAAAATAGTAAATGACATTGAGATTGATAAAGTTAAGGTAACTATTCAGCTATTGGTTATTAAGTATTGTAAACTTACCCTGCGCTTACTTTGTAAGCTC
>CAXNIA010000093.1:0-3404 GCA_964202375.1 Candidatus Babeliales bacterium
TATGTGTCAATTTTATTGACTTTTGGTTATCAAATAAATATACTCATATTAGGATATAATTGTTTAGAATATAAGGGGTTTAGGAAATGAAAAAAATTATAGCTTTATTATTTTGTAAAATATTAATATGTTCTGAAGACGTAAAAGCACCTGTTGATGACAAAATATGGTCAGAAAAGCCAGGTTTAGTAGTAAGATTAGCATGGAAAAAAGAATGCTATACATCTGGTGAACATGCTTCAGATAGTTTGCGTAAAATTGAAGATGCCATAGAAGCATCAAAACAAGAATTTTTAAAAAGAGAGTTTTTAAAAAAAGCAGCTAAAAAAGCTCAAGAAGAACTTATAGCATTAAGCAGCATGCCTCAGTCTCCAACTATATTAGATCAAAGACCTGATAGTACTAGAAGTCAAGCATTTACACCATCACCTACGCCATCGCCTAGTAATTTTAGAGATAGAGGCTGTTTTGGATTTTCTAAAGTAACATCAGATAATTAATAATTTAATTAATAATTGATCTTATGCATGAACTTTAACTTGTAACTACTCAGCTATTATTTAATTATAATATATTGCCCTACGATTACTACGTAATCTCCGGGGACAGGGGCCCCTGGCGGGGCCTAAACGCCTTTTTTTAAGAAGTAATTTTGTAACTACTCAACTATATAAGAAAATATGTTTTTTTGTTTTTAGTCTTATGGTATTGCACTATAAAATTGATGAAAAAAAAGCAAAAATTCGAATAGTCCCCGCTGGGACATTGTCCCCGGAGCTTACATAGTAAGGCGGAGGGTAGAATATATAATTAAATAATTTTTTATATTTTTTTAGTTACTTATGTTTATTGAACAAATACTTAAGTTGTGCTGAATTATAATAAATTCGTATTTTTTGCATAAGGTCAATTAATAAAATATATTAAATCTTTTAAGTTGTTTTACAAAATTATTTAAAAGATTTAATATATATATAAAGTTTATAATTTATTTTAATTAGATTTACAGGTTAAGCAAATGTCTTTCACTTTTCATTTAAAACGTAAAAAACGTAACAAAAAACATGGTTTTCGTAAACGTATGTCTACAAAACAAGGCGCTAAAATAATAGCTCGTCGTCGTTCTTCAGGTCGTAAAGAACTTGCTGTACGCGCACGCCACGAGTAAATGAAATCAGTCTTTGGTTCTATTAGTGCATTTACGCATAAAGAAATCGAACAATTTTTTAGGTCGATAGTTTTTTTTAATAAAAGTGTCGACCTAAAATTTATGGTTTCTATAGCTCAAAGAGATTATGGCCGTATTTTAATGATTATGCCTAAAAAATTTGGTAATGCTCCAAAAAGAAATAAACTTAAAAGGCAATTAAGATCTTTATCTATTAAAAATAAATGGTATAAAGTTAAAATAGATATAGCTGTAAAACCATTAAGTAAAATATCACCAAGCTATTTAGATTTAGAGAATCAAGTAAAGCAAACTTTTGATAAGTTTTTAGCTTTTTCTAATCAACAAACTTAATAATAAATACAAAATTTCTTTATTTTTTTTATTTGTCGTTTCATAATAAAAACAAGTAAAGGATTTACAACCATGATTTCATTTTTTTTAAACAAAGTTCAAACTAAACCCGTAAATTTTTCCAAACCTTGGTGGCAGCCATTTACCAATCAAAAATTATACTGCACTTTTATTTTAATTGGCGAACTAATAGTTAACGCCTATAAAACTTATACTCCAATATTTATTAGTAATGCTTATGAAACAAGAAGTTTTAATAAATTAATAATTATTTTTGTATGTTGGTTAGGTATTATTTTTTTAGAATATTTAGTTAGGCAATTTAATAATATTTTAGAGCTTAAAACTATGTATAGCGTGCAAATGTCTGGACATAGCTTTTTTTTAACAGTTGATCCAATTTATCATTCAAAACGCGCTAGTGGTGCCATATTAAGTAAAATAGCTCGAGCTACAAGAGGTTATGAAGAAATATTAGATAGGATAGTTTTAGATATTTTACCAATTACTATTACTTCTATAGTTGCTATCATAAACATCATGAATTTTGATTTTTGGATAGGATTAACTATTCTTCTGTCTTTGTTTGTAATTATTACTATTAATATTTTAGGCTTAACTAAAATTATTATCCCAATAGAGCATGATGTTTTAGCTCGTGATGATTTAGCTAGAACTGTCGCGCTAGAAAACTTAACCCAGATTCATTTAATAAGATCTTCTTTTGCTACTGAAAGTATTAATCAAAAATATATTGATAGTGAAAAAAAGGTTATGTTCCAAGAAGGCTTGCAATGGGTTAATAGCGAGAATTTATATGGTATTGTTAAAGCACTTTATATTTTAACAATAGCTGGACTTTGTTTTTGGTTATTGAAGATGATTAATAGTAATCAAACTTCTACTGTGGTTGCATTTGCAATTCTAATGACCTATATGAAAGGTACTGCTAGTATTATTAAAATAGGTAAACCAATTAGGAAAATAGCTAAATCTTTAATAAGAATAAAAGATTTATTTAAATTTATTCAGCAATTTGGTAAGCAAAGTTTTCCTGTTTTAGATAAAGATTATCAAAAAAAAGTCTGTGATTCTCCAATTAGTAGTTTTATTCAAATCAATTGCGATAATTTATTTTTTGATTATAACCAGCAAGCTAAAATATTTGATGGTCATAATTTACGTTTGAAAATACCTATTGATCAAGAAAATAAACTTTATGGTATAACCGGACCTTCAGGTATAGGTAAGAGTACGCTTATTAATATTATAGGTGGGCAATTAAAGCCTACATCAGGAAGCATTAATATTAATGGTGTAAATATTTATTCTATAGATGATAATAATAGAAAAAAATTAATAGCTTTACAAGGTCAAGTAGCTACTAATATGCGTGGTTCTTTGGCTTATAATTTACTATTTGGTATAGATGGTCATGCTTTTACTAACGAATATTTAATATTAGTTTTAGAGCGAGTTGGCCTATGGCAAATATTTGAACAAACCGGTGGTTTAGACTCTTTTGTAGGTGAAAGTGGTATTAATCTTTCTGGTGGGCAAAGACAAAGATTGAACTTTGCTAATTTATACTTAAGAGCTATTTTTTATAGACCAGCGGTAGTTCTAATAGATGAGCCAACCAGTAGTCTTGATGAAACCAGTGAGCAAGCTGTAACTGATATGATTTTAGAAATTTCTCAACACGCTTTAACTTTTGTTATAGCTCATCGTTTGAAAACTTTAGAATCAGCTATCGCTATTTTAGATTTTTCTTTATTGCAAAAAGATCTTGATTTAGAATTTGTACCAATTTCTAAATTTAAAAAAGAATCAAATTACTTTAAAGAGTTAATAAGTAACAAAGAAGAGTCGTTTTAAAAGC
>CAXNIA010000094.1:0-3402 GCA_964202375.1 Candidatus Babeliales bacterium
CAAAATATATAATTAAATAAATATTTATAATTTTTTTTAGTTACCTATGTTTATTAATCAAATACTATTTTTTTTAGTAATTGCTAAAAATATTATTGCAGGTTACCATAGCACCATAAGTTTTTGTAATAAGTCTTTTTATAGTCACCTAAAGTTATTGAGCAAAATACAAAGTTAAAATCTAATTAATTAATAATAATAAATTTTAAATAAAAACTTTATTGGAGACATCTTTTTATGCGTCAAGTTTTTTTAGAAAAAGGTATTTTAGCAGTTAAGGAAGTTTGTCAGCCAGAGCTAGATGATTATTCTATATTGGTCTCAGTTTCTTATTCTTATATGACTACTGGGTTGGGCTTGTCTAAAGCTATAGAATCTCAAAAATATAATTTTTTTAATAATTTACCAAGTAAAGTATCAAAGCTTTTTGAATTATTAAAAGTTCAGGGTATAAATTACACTAAAGCAGCTATTAAAGATAAAATTAATGGGATGGTTGTATCTTTAGGTCATTCTTGCTCAGGAATTGTAATTGGGGTAGGTAAAAAAGTTAAAAATTTTAGAGCAGGTGATCATGTAGCATGTATTGGTGCAGGATTTGCTCATCATGCGGATGTAGTTTGTATCCCAGAAAAATTAGCTATTAATATTAATGAAAATTTAATCAAAGAGTCTTCTATAGTTGGAATAGGTTCTATTGCTGTTCAGGCAGTAAGAAGAGCTAATATTGAGCTAGGGGAATCGGTTTTAGTTGTAGGGGCAGATCCATTAGGACAACTTATAGCTAGTTTAGCTAAAAGATCCGGTGGCACCGTAGCTCATCTTGAATTAGATTCTCATCGTAAATCAGTAGTGGAAGATAAATCAATTTTTTCTTCTATTAAAGAAGCCTTTTCTATTTTTAATAATCAAGTAATAATTCATGGTGTTGATTGTATTATAGTCACACCCAATGCTTTGCAAGAAACTGATCTAGGTTACTTGATAAGTTTTTTACGTATTGGTGGCAAAATTGTAATAACTGGTGATTCTAGTTTTAAAGTGCCAGAAAATATTTGCTATCAAAAGGAAATTAATATAATTTTTGCTTTGTCTTACGGGCCTGGAAAGTTTGATCCAATCTATGAGGTTCAAGGTCATGATTACCCTTATTCTCATGTTCGTTGGACTGAAAATAGAAATATGCAATTTTTTATTGATCTTGTTGAAAAAAAAGAAATAGATTTAACTGGTTTGTTTAAATATGAATATGAACTTAAGGATATTAATTTTGTTTTTCAACGTTTAAAAAATGAAGAAATTTTAGCAACAGTTATAAAATATGATCATAAATTAAACAATATTAATCTTCCAATTAAAGCTTTGATCCCATCTCTAATTCTAGGTCCTAAAGAAAAATTTACAGTTTCTTTATATGGTATGAGCAATCCGATTAGGTTTTTTATATTACCTATTTTTGAAACAATTTCTCAATTAGAGTTTAAAGAAATAATAGATCATGATGGGGCATTAGCTTTAAGCGTTGTTAAAAGTTTTAAAAATGTTAAAGCTATAAGTGGTGGCATTCAGCAATGCATAGAAAGTTCAAGCGATGTTATTATAGTTTCTCCTTCAGCTAAAATAACTATTAATGACGTGATTAGTTTGGCTCAACATGGCAAAGTAGTGGCACTTAGTAGGCCAATTTCTAGAAATTTTGAAGAGCTTGAATTATTAACTAATTTTTTAAATAATAATCCACATGTTTTAATAGCAGTTGGTTATGGACGATCTTTTTCTCCTTATATAGCTAAAATTAAAAAAACAATAGAAAAAAGACGTACTCCCTTAATTATTTATTACAGGCTTAACACTATTGCTCTAACACCTTCCCAAAGGCTTGACCCTGAATGGTCTGTAGGTAAAATCATAGCTCAAGCTTCTCATGTTATTGATTTATTTTGTACTTTAGTTGAATCTGTTCCACTTTCTATTTCTGTTGAATCTATTAAACCTATTAATACTAATTCTTTCCCGTCAGATAATTTTATTGCAAATATTTCTTTTGTAGATGGCTCAATAGTATCTTTATTGTTGACTTCTAATGGTAGCATCGATTCTGGAACAGAAAGAATGGAGATTATTTTTGATAATGTAACAATTATTTGCGAAGACTTCTTAGAATTAAGAAGTTATGGTTTGGCTCAGCAGCTTAATTATTCAAGCAGAATAAATGATTATGGTTATCAGGAGTTATTTACTAATTTTTTTGAAGGTTTAAATAAAGTTCCTGCTCAGCTGCCAATTAATTATTCTAAGATGCTTTTAGTTGAAAAAATTACTTTAATTATAGATGAGCTAGTTTGTTCTAATGGTGGAGAGCAAAAATGGTAAAGTTAAGGTACTTGTTCAATAAACGTGGGTAAGTATAAAATTATAAATATTTATTTAATTGTAACTACTCAGCTATTACTTAATTAATATTTTTAAGTATTATAAGTTTGCCCTACGATTACTACGTAATCTTCGGGTACAGGGGCCCCTGGCGGGGCCTAAGCGCCTTTCTTTAAGAAGTAATTTCGTAACTACTTAGCTATTACTTAATTAATATTTTAAGTATTATAAGTTTGCCCTACGCTTTACTTTGTAAGCTACGGGGACATGGGCCCCTGGCGGGGCCTATTCACTTTTTTAAGAAGTAGCAAATTAAATTTATAGCTTTCTGGTCTTACTTTATCTTATTTTTTTTCTTAAGTTGACGCCTTTGCGTCAAGGGCCAGTGCCGCTGGAGCTTATATAATTAAGTATAGGGCAAAATAAAAGTATAAATATTTAAAAATCTTATCTAAAAAAAAGCGTATAGTCCCCGCCGGGACCGTGTCCCGAGAGATTGTGAAACAATCGTAGGGTCAGTATTTAATAAAAATATCTAAAAATAATTCTTATCTAAAAAAGGGCGATTAGGCGCCGCCAGTAGACCTTGTTACCGAAGATTACTTATTAAAGCGTAGGGCCAGTCTAAACTTAAAATATTTAATAAAATTCTTACTTTAAAAAAGCGTATAGTCCCCGCCGGGACCGTGTCCCCGGAGATTGTGAAACAATCGTAGGGCTTAATAAAAACTTTAGTTACTTATATTTATTGAGCAAATACTATTTAGCTTATAACTAGGATCTACTTTACTCTTTAAATGCCTCCGTGTTAGAATCCTAGTAAAGCTAAATTATTATGAGATTAAAATGATTGAAAAATTATTAGCGCAAAATGAAGGTCAAACATTAGAATTTAAAGAAAGTACAAAAAGTCTATTACCAATTATTAAAGCTGTAGTTGCTTTTGCCAACACCGCAGGAGGAGTAATTGTTATTGGAGTCGAAGATAAAAGTAAAAAAATTATTGGAATAGAGGAAGTCTTAGATGAA
>CAXNIA010000095.1:0-3401 GCA_964202375.1 Candidatus Babeliales bacterium
TTAGTATTAATATTAATAATTTATATAAAAAACAAACTCCTTGGGTCTTACCTAATCTTAAGGGATATGCTTATTTTAAAACAGGAGAAATAGATGATTCTGGTGGTTTTGGTGCTATAGATTTTGTTATAAAAAATTTTGGAAAGAATTCTTTAGGCCCTGTAAATTTTGATAATGGAGGAGGACAATTTGATTTTAATACTAAATATTTAAAAGAAAAATATAATATAACAAACATTGTGTATGATCCATTTATGAGAACTAAGCAACATAATGAAAATACATTAAAAGAAGTATATAAAAATAATTTTGATTCTAGCACTTCTTTTTCTGTATTAAATACTATAGATTTAAAATCAGCAAGACTAGATCATATTAACTTATGTTATATAGCTCTAAAAAAAAATGGACTAGCTTTTTTTAAAGTATGGTTAGCTGATAATTCAAATATTACTAAAAAAGTACGCGATCAGTTTCAAATTAATAAAAAATCTGATTATTATATTAATGATATAACAAATATTTTTGGTAAAAATAATGTAATATTGTATAACGATAATACTATTATTGCTATAAAAAATTAGTAACTACTAAGCTTTATTACTTATTTTATTATACATCCAGCTCAGACTTTTGCCATCGCTAAGTATGATCAGAATAAACTTAGACTTTGCTCGTTGTTCTTTACTATTCTTGTCTGAAAAACAGCGCTTAGATCACTTCAGAGATAACTGTTCTAACTGTTCTAACTGTTCTCGGAGATTGTGAAACAATCTTAGAGCAAAAACTTATAATTTTGTAAATATTCATAAAATTATCTATATTTACCCACGTTTATTGATCAAATACCTGAGTTGTTACAAATTTATTATATCCTTTGCTAATTCATAAACTTTTCCCGCACCTAAAAACAATATTAAATCATCTTTTTCTATTGTTTTTTTTAAATAATTTTTAATTTCTATAAAATTTTCTTTTTGAGACATATATTTTATATTAATATTATTGTTTTTATTAATTATGCTCTTAACTAAATTTTCACTATTAATTTCTGTTATTGGTTCTTCTCCGGCAGGAAAAATGTCAGTGATAATTAATTCATCTATCTCTTGAATGCTTAGTATATCAATAAAATCATTCCATAAGTGAAATGTTCTACTGTATCGATGTGGTTGGAAAATAACTTTTAATTTGTTTTTTGCTTTAAGTCTGGCTACTTTTAAAGTGGCAGCTATTTCTTTAGGATGATGACCATAATCATCAAATATTTCTGCATCTTTGTATGTGCCATGAAAATTAAATCTTCTTTCTACTCCACTAAAGTTACTCATACTTTCTTGTATTTTATCAAATGGTATTTCTATTTCCAAACCTAAAGCTATAGCTGCTAGCGAATTTAATATATTATGCTTTCCTGCGATGCTTAGATTTATTTTTCCTAAAAAAATTTCATTTTTAAAAAGATCAAATTCACTATTATCTTTTTTTAATAAAATATTTTTAGCTTGAATATCAGCTTTGCTATCTATAGCATAAGTTATTATTTTTTGATTTAGTTCTTTTATTAATTCTTTATTGTTCTCATCATCTAGGCAGATTATAGCTTTACCATAAAATGGTATTTTATTTAAAAAATTTTTAAATGTCTCTTTTATTTCAGTAATATTTTTAAATGTATCTAAATGCTCTAGGTCTATGTTTGTAACTATACCAATGGTAGAGCTAAGTTCTTGAATAGACTTATCGCTTTCATCAGCTTCTACAACTATAAATTTTCCTGTTCCATATTGTGCATTAGAATTAATACTTTTTAGTTTTCCGCCAATAATTATTGTAGGATCTAATAAGTTTTGTATTAATAAATGAGCTATTAAAGAAGTTGTTGTTGTTTTGCCATGAGAGCCACCGATTGCTATGCTATATTTTGTTCTCATTAATTCAGCTAACATCGATGCTCTTTTTAAGATTATAGTATTATTTTTTTTAGCAGTATTTATTTCTGGATGGTCTTTATTAATAATAGAGGAATAAACTAAATAATTAATGGTCTTGTCCTGACATATTATTCCACAATGGTTTTCATTTATGATGCAACCTAAATTTTGCAATTCTTTAATGGTATCTTGCGTTAGATCTTTATCGCAGCCAGATATTTTATAGCCTTGCTTACATAAAATCTTAGCAATGCCACTCATTCCTATGCCGCCTATTCCCATAAAATGAATATGTGATAATTTGTGATACATTATTTTCCTAATTTTCCTAAAAAGAAAAGTTTTCTCGTTTTATAAATATTTGGTAATCTTAATGAATAAACTATATTTAAAAAAAAAGAATTATAATTACTATGAAGATACATGATATTATTGTCTCAGCTTTACTTGCTTTTGCAATTACTTTTGGTATTAGGTATTTCTTTGAACCAAAAGTTCAAGAAGAAAAAGAAGTTATTTCTGGTCGTAAAAGAGAAATTCCAGCTTCTGAAGATTTAGTTAAGCCTATGGATAAACATATTAATTTTATTGATATTGATAAAGATTTAAATCCTACAGAAACTAAAGTTCTTACATATAATGGTTATTATGTTTTTACTACTCAAGGTGCAGGCTTAAAACAAGCTTATTTTAAGCGTTATGAAGATAGCTTGGAAGATGATTATTTATGTGCTTTAAATGTTAATGATGTTAATTTATTACCATTTTTGGTTGCTTTAAATTGTCCTACTCCTTTAGATTATAAATTAATTAGTAACATTACTTTAGATTCAATTACTGAGTTAGTTTATAAAGCTGAAACTCCTAATGGCACTTTAATAAAGAAGTTTTCAATTTCGTCTTTAAATAATAGTATAGACTTGTCTATAATTAGTGATCTTATCAATATTGATTCTCAATTAAGATTGTTTATTTCAACTCCACTATTATGTTCAACAACAGATTTAACTATTAATGGATTAGTCAATACTCAGTCATCAAATACTAATTTAAAAAAAGTTACTAATGAAGAATCGCAAGCTGCTTGGGATATACCTAAATTATTTGGTTCAGAAAGTCGTTACTTTGCTTCAATAGTTTATAATCAAGTTGGTGATAAGGCTCAAAGAGGATCCTTTAAACTAGAAGATAATAATTTTATTTCTATTTTAGAAACTCCAAGAATAAAAGGTACCGGACAGTGGGATATTAAATGTTATTTTGGTCCTAAAAAAGTTAATTCATTAGATTTAGTAGATAAAAGATTATCTCAAATATTAGATTATGGTTGGTTTTCGCCAATATCAAAAGCTTTGCTTTATGTTTTAAATATTTTATTTAGTTATTTAAAAAATTATGGTTTAGCTATTATTTTATTATCTTTATTGATTAAATTATTACTTTTGCCTATTAGCTGGAAAGGTGAAA
>CAXNIA010000096.1:0-3382 GCA_964202375.1 Candidatus Babeliales bacterium
TCTGTAGAGAGTTCAAAAAAACAATACTTTAAAAACAGTTTTTCCCGTTAAAAATTGATTAACTTTATCAATTTCAGAATTATTTCCTATTTTTTCCAAAATTTTATATAGTATTTTAGGCTAAAAATTGAACTCTGTACAGTCTTGCCAGTGTCCCCGGAGATTGTGAAACAATCGCAGGGTGTTCTTGTGTAATATATTATAATTAAGTAATAGTTGAGTAATTACAAAGTCTATTTTAAAATATATCAAGATCAAACGAATCAAATTTATCTTGTTGAGCCTTATAATGACCAACAAAAGCAATCATGGCTGCATTATCTGTACAATACTGCGCTGATGGAGTAAAATACTTTAAGTTTCTTTTTTCTGACCAGACCTTTAATCTCTCTTTAAGATATTTATTACAAGCTACTCCACCTACAAATGTGATACTTTTAATATCTGGAAATTTTTTAAAAGCTAAGCTTAATTTTTTTTCAAAGATGTCGCCTACACAAACTAATAAAGAACTAGCTATATCTTTTTTTATATTTATATCTACTTGATTAGCTGATTTATCTTTTACAGTCATTAAGTTACGATCAACTAAATTATATAAAACTGCTGTTTTAATACCAGAGAAGCTAAAATCTAAGCTTTGCTGCTGCTTTCCTCTTGGAAAATCACAGACATCTTTAAAATTATTTTCTTGAGCTAGTGCTTCAATAATAGGTCCACCAGGATAACTAAGCCCCAACAGCTTAGCACATTTATCAAAAGCTTCTCCTGCAGCATCATCTGTAGTTTGGCCTAATAAAACATATTCACCAAAATTTGTAACTAAATAAAGAGCAGTATGACCTCCTGAAGCAGTTAAACATAAAAATGGGAATTCAACTTTATTTTCTATAAAAGCAGAAAAGATATGCCCTTCAAGATGGTTAACACCTATTAATTTTATATTTTTAGCCCAAGCTATAGCCTTACCAAAACAAAGTCCAACAAGTAGCGATCCTGGCAGTCCTGGTTTACTTGTTATAGCTAAAACATCTATGTCAGTTAATTTTTTATGAGCAACCTCTAAGGCCTGGGTAACAATTATATTAATTTTTTCTAAATGAGATCTGGATGCTACTTCAGGAATTACCCCTCCAAAATCTTTATGGATCTCAAGTTGCGAATAAATTATACTAGATGTAAGACCTTCTTTGCTATTATAAACAGCAGCAGCTGTTTCATCACAAGAGCTTTCTATAGCTAATATTGTTAAGTTTTTCATTTTAATTTTCTTTTTAAAGTAACTACGCTATTACTTAATTATAATATATTGCCCTACGATTACTATGTAATCTCCCGGGACACTGTCCCGGTGGGGACTATTCACTTCTTTAAGAGTAGCAAATTAAATTTATATCTTTCTAAACTTGTTTTGCCCGTATTTACTCAATAACCTAAGATAAAGACAACTGGGCTAAAGCATATAAATATTACTTCTTAAAAAAAGGCGCTTAGGACCTTCCAGGAGACCTTGTCCCCGGAGATTGTAAAACAATCGTAGGGCAAGTTTTTTAATTTAATATATTACTCATAGCTTTAAGCAATAGTTGATTAGTTACTTTTTAAGAAGCTATTTTTATAACTAAAGCATCTTGATTTAAAACTTTTTCTTTATTTTTGCAAGAATGAAATTGTCTTAAATCTAATATCGCTAAATTATTTTCTTGAACAGTTTTTTTAAATTCTAAGTTATATCTAAAAAAAATAGTCGGTAAAATTAAAGACTTACTAGATAATTTATTATTAGTAAAATCATGAAACTCACAATAATTAGGATCAGCTAAAATAATTATTGAATCTTCTATTTTAAAATTAGAATCAATTTCTTTTTTTTCAATTTTCCAGTTTATTTTATTATCATCGACTTGAGTTTCTAGTGAAACTAAAAGATAATTTTTTTTATCTAATTCATAATTAGAAAAAGTAGCTAAAAAATTATTATCTTCAGCAATCTTTAATTTTAACTGGCTAACAGGAACAACTAATATTTTAAGATCAGGACAACCTTCAAGTGGTTTTAAAATATTAGTTTTTTTTGATTTTATTATCGATCCCTTATAAAATAACCAAATATCTTCTGCTGAAGAGTTTATATTTAAAACTAAATTATTAGGATTAATTTTTTGACAATTTAAATTATTAATTTGTGATACAAAAGCAAGTAATAAAAGAAAAAACATTAAAAACCTATCGTACTTTTTAATTTATGTTGTACACTAATTTAAGGTACCTTATGAAAATTATAACACAAAATAAAAAAGCTTTTTTTGATTATCATATTATTGAAAAAATTGAAGCTGGAATAGTTCTTTTTGGCGATGAAGTTAAATCTATCAGAGCTGGTCATATGAACTTAACTGGCTCATTTGCAGTAATAAATGCCGGTGAGTTATGGTTGCTAAATGCTTCTATAAGCGCTTATTCTCATTCTTATAAAAAAGACACAGATACCAATAGAACCAGAAAGCTTTTAGTTAAAAAAAGAGAACTAATGGTTATGATTGGTGATATTGCAAGAAAAGGCATCACAGTTATACCTTTAAAAGTTTATTTAAACGATAAAGGCAAAGTAAAAATAGAACTTGGTATAGCTAAGCATAAAAACGCAGCTAGTAAAAAACAATCTATTATGGAACGTGATATCAAAAGAGAAACATCTAGAGAATTAAAAAATATAGATAGATATTAAATATTTGCTAGTAACTGCTCGGCTATTACTAAATTATAATATATTGCCCTACGATTACTACGTAATCTCCGGGGACATGGTCCCGGCAGGGACTATTCGCTTTTTTTAAGAAGATAAAAATTAAATTTATAGCTTACTGATATTGCTTTATCTTGGTTTTTTTCCTTAAGTTGACACCATTGTAAAGATCATTGGCGGAGCCTAAACGTCTTTTTTCAAGAAGCAATGTTTATATATTTTAGCGCAGGTTTTGGAAACTAAAGTTTAGTAAATAATAATTTTAGCTCTTAAGAAATGGTTACTTAAAAAACAAAAAAGAGAATAGTCCAAAACGGGACAGTGTCTCCGGAGATTACTTAGTAATGGTAGGATAGCAATAATTAAGTAATAACTGATAAGTAATAACTGAGTAGTTACAAAAATCTTATAAGTATATTCATAATAAGTTAGGTTGAATAAAAAAAGAGATTGCATCATAGGCAATCTCTTTTTTTATTCAATAAGTCTATTATATTTTTAAGCTTGATTTTAAGCTGTTGCATTTTCTGTTGTATATATTACACCAGAAACAAAAGCTAAAAGTGTTGTCATAGAAGGTATTATAAAATTCTTATAAACCTGAGCCTTAGTTTCAATAATATCAGCTATTTTATT
>CAXNIA010000097.1:0-3162 GCA_964202375.1 Candidatus Babeliales bacterium
TTACAAAGTAAGCGCAGGGTAAGTTTACAATACTTAATAACCAATAGCTGAATAGTTACATTAACTTTATCAATCTCAATGTCATTTACTATTTTTTCCAAAATTTTATGTAGTATTTTAGGCTAAAAATTGAACTCTGTACAGTCTTGCGTACAGCCCCGCCAGGGGCCAGAGTTCCGGGAGATTACGTAGTAATCGTAGGGCAAAATATTATAATTAAGCAATAGCTAAGTAGTTACAATAAATATTAATAACAGTGATTGAAAGATGCTTAATTTAATGTTTTAATTAATTTGTTTTTTTTCTTGACCGATTAACATAACTTAGTAGAATTCGAACAGTAATTTTTATATTTATAGTAATAGTTAAGGAAGAAAAATGGAAGCATTAACAGTCTTAGAGCAAAAAGTTTTATTATTAGTTTCTAAAGTATCAGAACTTAATAGACAAAATGAACTACTTAAAACAGAAAATATGGATTTAAAAGAAAAAAATGATGATTTAGAAGAGGCTCTTTTATTAAATACAGAAGAAAAAGGCCAAGAAGAAGAACTGACTAGAATGGTAGTAGAAGGGCTTATCCAAAATGTTGATAGTGTTCTTGCAAGACAACTGGCAGAGTAATGCTAAATAACAAAAAATATAGCTTAACTGTTTTTGGCGAAAATTTTACTATAGCAACTGATGAACCAGTAGAACTAATGCATAAAACTTTAACAAATATTGAAATCTTACATAAATCTTTAATAGGTAAGTGTGAAAAAAATAGCAGAAGTTTGATACTATTAGTTTTACAGCTGGCAAAAGAAGCTGTATTACAAGAAGAACAGTTAAAAGAGATTAATAAAAAAATAGATCAGAGTTTATTTTAAGCTAATTTCTAAGATCTAAAAAGATTAAAGATTAGTAAAAAAAGTTAAAACTAATCTTTAATCTTTTTTTAATAGCATGATATAATAAAAGATATTATTTACCAGGATAGGAAGAAAACAATGAGCTTAATATTGTCTTTATTGCCTGGCATGATAGTTTTTTTCTTAGCTTTAATAATTTTTTATTTAGTATTTAGATCCAAAAAAAATTTAGAAAAACAGCTAATTAGAATTAAAGAAGAAATAAAATTATCTCAGCAGCAATTAGAAGTAGAAAGAAGAGAGTCAATTACTAAAGTAAAAGATGAGATCTATAAAAGAAGAAAAGAATTTGAGCTAGAAACCAAAAGAGAACAGATAGATTTAGAACGTTTACAAAATAGACTAAATCTAAAAACAGAAGAACTTGATAGCGAAGAGCAAAATTTAAAAAAATTTAATCAAGAACTTATTTCAAGAGAACGTGAAATAGAAAGAGTCAAAGATTTAATCAGAACTCAAGATTTTAGATTAAAAAATTTACAAATTGAGCTGACTGGAAAACTAGAAAAAATTAGCGGCCTGTCGCAAGAACAGGCTAAAAGAGTTTTATTTGAAACATTAAAAGATGAAGTCAATTTAGCTAATCAAAAATGGATCAAAAAAGTTGAAGACGATTCTAAACAAACAGCTAAACAAAGATCTATAGAAACATTAGTTACCGCTATGCAACGCTATAGCGCCGAGCAAGTTGCTCTGCACTCTTCTAGTGTAGTTCATCTGCCAAATGAAGAGATGAAAGGTCGTATTATAGGTAAAGAAGGCCGTAATATCAAATCATTAGAAATGGCTACAGGTATGGAGTTTGTGATTAGTGATTCGCCTGATACTATCACTATTTCTGGTTTTAACCCCATTAGAAGAGAAATAGCTAAAAGAACTTTAGAATATTTAATAAGTGATGGCAGAATTAATACCACCAGAATAGAGGAAACTGTTCAGCATTTTGAAAAAGAAATTGAAGAAATAATCCAAGAAAAAGGTAAAAATACTTTATTAGATTTAAATATTCAAGGTGTCAACCCTGAAATAGTAACGCTTTTGGGTAAACTTTATTTTAGAACCAGTTTTTCGCAAAACGTTTTAGAGCACAGCAAAGAAGTAGGTTTGTTTGCTAGAATGATCGCTCAAGAGCTAGGTCTTGATGGGCAGATAGCCTTAAGGGCAGGCTTGTTTCATGATATAGGTAAAGCAGTAAGCGCTGAAGTAGATGGCCCGCATGCTTTAATTGGAGCAGATATTGCTAAAAGATGTGGCGAAAACCCTCTGATAGTAAATGCTATAGCAGCTCATCATGAAGAAGTACCTTTTACTTCTGTCTATTCTCCTATTATAGTAATTGCCGATATTATTTCTGCTTCAAGGCCAGGGGCTAGAAGAGAAATTTTTTCTACTTATGTAAAACGCATGGAAAAACTAGAAGAAATTGCTTTAAGCTTTCCGGGCATCAAAAAAGCTTATGCTTTGCAAGCTGGTAGAGAGATAAGAATAATAGTAGAAGAAAATTTATTAGATGATGAAGGCTCTCTAATTTTAGCTCGTGAAATAGTTCAGAAAATAGAGACTGAAATGAGCTTTCCCGGTCAGATCAAGGTAAATGTAATTCGTGAAAAAAGAGCCATAGAGTATGCAAAATAATATGCAAAATAGTTATACAGTTTTAATGTTAGGTGACTTGGTTGGTGAGCCTGGGCGACGTCTTTTTGAGAAACATCTTCCTATCTTAAAAGATAAATACAAACCTAGCTTAGTTATTGCAAATGGTGAAAATAGCGCTAATGGCAAAGGTATCACCACTAAAATAATGAGCTGGTTCAAAGAGCTAGGTGTAGATGTTGTTACTTCTGGTAATCATATTTTTGATAAAAATGATATTTATGGTTACCTAGATAGCAATAAAGATCTTTTAAGGCCAGCTAATTTTCCTAGCCAAGCTCCTGGTACTGGCATGACTATAGTTAAAAAGGGTGCTACTAATTTTGGTATTATTAATCTTCAGGGTCGAGTTTTTATGAAGCAGCAGATTTCTTGCCCGTTTAAAGAGATTGATTCATTACTGACTTACCTAAAACATCATGCCAATATAATTTTAGTAGATTTCCATGCCGAAACCACTTCAGAAAAGCTAGCCATGGCCTATTATCTAGATGGCAGGGTTAGCGCAGTCTGTGGTACTCATACCCATGTACAAACAGCAGATGAACGCATTTTACCTGCCGGTACAGCTTATATTACAGATCTTGGTATGGCT
>CAXNIA010000098.1:0-3159 GCA_964202375.1 Candidatus Babeliales bacterium
TTCTGGATTAATTGTTTTTGTAGATAATTTTTTATCATGGCTTAATGAACATGTTCCAGAATAACATTTATGAAGCTCTTCTTGTGCTTTTTTAATTCCTAGTATGTTTTTACTAGTAACTGCATCAAGATATTCTTGAATAGGTTCAATTTTTAATATTCCATCACTTATAAGTTCTCTAAACTCTCTTTTTATAAATTCAATTCTTTTTATTACTGCTTTAGTGTTATTTTGTTTTAAATAAAACTCAATGGTATTTATTTCTTTGCAGACAAGTTTAACTTGAGCCTCTTTTTTTAAACTTTTAACCAAGTCTCTTCTTTCTATAAAATTATTATTTTTAAGAAATTCGTTAGCAAGATCGATTGTTTCATGAAGGGCAGTAGGATCTCTATCAGGGCTTAATGACTGCATAAATGAAGCCTCTATAGCTCTTGCTGATGCATGCTCAGCCTGAAGGTGATTAGGATAGTATTGAGCAAATTCTGCACATTTTTTTTGAGCTAAACCATAATCTTCTGTTTCAAAGTAAAGATTAGCTAGCAAAAGTCTAAGTTCACGAATTTCGTTTAGCTCTTTAGTTAGCTCTAACATTCTTTCAACATAATTTATAGCTGTTGTTTTCTGATTTTTTTTTAGTAATTCAGCACTTTTATCTTTAAGCTCTTGATAGCTCATAATTTTAAAATGTTTATAACTTGTAGCTGGAATATTTTCTTTATTTTTAAATGTTTCAGAAAAACAAGATAAAAATAACATAACCAATAAAATAATCATTTGTTTTTTGACTTTCATTTGTATTTGCTCAATAAACATAGGTAAAAACAACTTGGACTAAAATATACAATAAATTCTATTTCTAAAAAAGCGAATAGTCCATGCCCGACAGTTTCCCCGGAGCTTACATAGTAAGCGCAGGGCAAAATAAAAACATAAATATTTAAAATTTTTATAGTTACCTAAAGTTATTGAGCAAATACTTTCATTTATAATAAATAAAGTAGCTCTACGTTAATTTATAAGCTATTTTTTGTTTTTATTGAAAATAGAATAGAATTAGCTTAACGTTTCTAATAATAAAATATAATCAAAAAAATATATTATGTCTTTTAATCTGTGGCTTTTAAAAAATAATTTGTTTACACAAACTGAGATTGATAATTTTCAACAATTAAATAAAGAAGATATTTCTTTGTTAAAATATTTGGAAAAAAATAATTTAATCTCATTAGAGCAGATTAATAAATATTGGCATGATGAATCTAATTATCCTATTATTGAGCTTGTTACAGATAAAATGACTGATCAAAATCTTTTAGCTACTATTTCTTTTAAATTTTTAAGAGATAACTATCTTTTACCAATCATTCTTGAAAATCAAGATTATATTTTAACAGCTGATCCACTTTTGTTACAACCAATAGAAGAGTTAAGAATGTTTTTACAAAAAACATTACCAATTGCGATCGGTTCTAAAAATTTAATAATAGATTCAATTAATCGTTTTTATCCTTTAGAGGGCACTAAAGAAATGATTGATGAGCTTGGCGAAGAAGATGCTTTGCAGACATCAGCATTAACTTTTGAAAACTTAAAAGAAGAAGACATTCTTGGTATGGCCCAAGAAGCACCTATTATTAAACTAGTAAATCAGATTTTATATCAAGCTGTAAAAAGAGCTGCTTCTGATATTCATATTGAGCCATTTGAAAAAGAAATTTTAGTTAGGTATAGGGTAGATGGGATAATGAATCCAGCTTTAAGCCCCCCTAAAAGAATTCAAAATGCTTTAATTTCTAGAATTAAAATTATGGCTAATCTTAATATAGCAGAAAGACGTATACCGCAAGATGGTAGAATTCAAATTAAAGTTAGTGATCGTGCCATTGATATACGTGTTTCTATTTTACCGGTCAGATTTGGTGAAAACATTGTGATGCGTCTTTTAGACAAAGGTAAATCTTTTAATAATTTAGATAGCTTAGGCTTGTCAGATCATGATCTTGCTGTTGTAAAAAGATGTATTTCTTCACCTAACGGAATAATCTTGATGTCTGGGCCAACTGGTTCTGGAAAAACATCGACTTTGTATTCTATTTTAAGCGAGCTTAATAAACCAGAAGTAACCATTATTACAGTTGAAGATCCTGTTGAGTATCAAATGTTAGGCGTTGTGCAGGTTCAAGTTAATGAAAAGGTTGGCATGACTTTTGCAAATGCTCTTAGATCAATCTTAAGGCAAGATCCTGATATAATTATGATAGGTGAGACAAGAGATCAGGAAACAGCTCAAATAGCTATTCAAGCATCTTTAACCGGACATTTAGTTTTAAGCACAATCCATACAAATAGTGCTCCTGCTACAATAACTAGATTAATTGATATGGGTGTAGAGCCATTTTTGATAGCATCTACTGTTAGTTGTATTGTTGCTCAAAGATTAGTTAGAAGAATTTGTCCGCAATGTAAAGAGATGTATCATCCTAATCTTGAAATCTTAAAGAAATTAGGCATTACAACCAAAGATGTCTTAGATATAAAATTTTATAAACCTAAAGGCTGCCCAGAATGTTCTTTAACTGGTTATAAGGGTAGGTTAGCTATTTTTGAAGTTATGCCTATGACTTCTGCGTTAGCAAATCTGACAGTTGAAAGAGCTGATTCTAATAAAATCAGAGCTGAAGCTATTAAAGAAGGCATGACTTTATTGATCCAAGATGGTATTGAAAAAATTAAAAAAGGCTTAACTACTGTTGATGAGGTTTTAGGAGTTGCTAGCAATATTGAAGGATTTGAATAAAGGTTTTTTGTTTATAGATTTAATTTTATTCTTAGCTCTTTTAGGCTTTGCTTATAAAATTACAATAAATATAAATAATAATTTTAAGCAACATGCTTTAGTGTCAACAGCAAAAGAGATTATTTTATTTCTACAGTCTTTAAGAGAAGAAGCTATAAATTTTGGGCAAACATTAATAGTTGAAATAGATACAACTAGCTCAAGTTTTAGAGTTAAAAATAAAATTAATAAATATTTAAAAATACCTAGTTATTTAAATATTAGATCTATTCATAAAATTACTTTTGCAAACCAAGAGATTAAATTTTTTCCTGATGGTCATGTTAGCGCTGGTTCACTTTATTTGATATTAAGTGTTA
>CAXNIA010000099.1:0-3059 GCA_964202375.1 Candidatus Babeliales bacterium
GCAACAATCGTAGGGCTCTAAAAAATATTCGTTAAGCAATAGCTAAGTAGTTACAAGTTAATCAATTTTTAACGGGAAAAACTGTTTTTAAAGTATTGCTTTTCTCAACTCCGTACAGGACTGGGACATGGGCCCCTGGCGGGGCCAATACGCCCTTTTTTAAATAAGAATTATTATTATTACTTGCCCTATAATTACTATGTAATCTCCGAGATGGCAGCTTTTGCACAATAGTGGCAACTTAAGGGAAAAAACAAGATAAAGTAAGATTAAAAAACTATAAATTTAATTTGTCTCTTCTTAAAAAAAGCGAATAGTTCCCGCCGGGACCATGTCCCCGGAGATTATGAAATAATCGTAGGGCAATATATTATTAATTAAGTAATAGCTGAGTAGTTACTAAATAGACCTCTTTCGAAACCTATGAATAATACGATTTTTCCTATAATAATTAGATACATGTTGGTATTATTTTTTTAAAAAGAACGTATAGGCCCCGTCGGGCCAGTGTCCCGGGAGATTGCATATAATGCAATCGTAGGGCTTTGTAAGAAGTCTAATATCTTAAATAATTATTTTAATCCCTAAAGGACTTGCATAAATCTTTTTTAAAGCAAAATATTTTTCAGCATAATCAGCATCAACTTCTGTTAACCTCTGAAATTTATTATTAATTTTAACCCAAGGATTAACGCCTCTAAACTTAGAATGTAAAAAGAAATCTGCTTCTTCCGCACTTGATGGTAAATAAAAATTTTGGTGATTTATTAATTTATTAACTAAATATTTAATTTGAACATCGTCTATAGTAATTAGTTTTTGCCAAATAAGATCATCTTCACCAAACTTAATATCATCTAAGCTAAAATATTTTTTATTAAGAGCTATCTTTAAAGCCTGACCTGTAAGCTTATAAGTTAGCAAACCTAAAGGGCTACCCCAAATTTTTTCGGTATGATATAAAGAAATTAAAGCAAACTTTTTAGCATTTTCTATATCAGTAAAATACCATTTATCATCTTTAAATTTTAATGAATTTAATATAGCATCAAAATCATCTTTGGTTATTAAGTTCTCTCTCAATCCACCTTGTAAATTATATTCTATTCTATCTAAACATAAATCTGGCAGGTCTTGTTCAAGAAGACTAAAATTATTATGTTTATGATTTATAGATGCTAAAGTAAAACCATGTTTTTCTAATATTTCAGCAAAGCCTGTAGCCTTTAAGAAACTATCATGATGATCATCTTGATAAGAAGACAAACCATCTTTATGATCAAAGATCCACTCGCCTACATGAGAAAAAACAGTATGAGAGACATCATGTAGCAAGCCTGCTACCTGCTCTTTTAAAGATGCCCCATACTTTTTAAGCAATAAATAAACCCCGACACTATGCTCATAACGATGGTATGTTTCTGGTTTTATAACATAATAATTTACGCCATATTGTCTAATGTTTTTTAACCTAAGCATCATTGGGTGGCTTAAAAGTTCTATTATAACTGGATCATTAATTTCAAAATTACCATATATTGTTTCTAAATTTATAGTTTTTAAATTAGTAAGACTTTGCTGATCAATTAATTTTTCTTTTTTAAAGTAAGCATTGTCTTTAAGAGAAAAAGATAAAACACCAAAACAAGCTAAAACAATAGCGAACCATTTTTTTCTAACAACAAACATTGATCACCCCTATAATAAAAATTTTGTAACTACTCAGCTATATAAGAAAAATATAATTTTATCTACATTTTTTAGAGCCCTGCGATTGTTTCACAATCTCCGGGGACACTGTCCCGGCGGGGACTATTCGCTTTTTTTTAGAATTAATTTCTTGTAACTACTCAGTTATTACTTAATTATAATAGAACTTTTTCGAAACCTATAAATAATACGATTTTTCCTATAATAATTATATACATCTTAGCATTTTTATTCTTTAATAAGAACGTATAGGCCCCGTCGGGCCAGTGTCCCCGGAGATTGCATATAATGCAATCGTAGGGTTTCATAAGAAGTCTATTAGTCGTTTGATTCTGATTCTCGAGCCTCTGCCTTAGCTAATATTGCTAGACTTATCTTTAAATTCTCTTGCCATGCCTTTCTAGCATCTACTACATCTACAACCAAAGGAGCAACAACTATAGTTGACCTAGGTATTTCAATAGCAATATCTCCTCTATATAATGCTACACGCAACGTCTCAGTTATCTTAGACAGACGCATTTTAAAGTCTATCATTGCATCAACAACTAAAGGAGTAGCAATAATAGCTGCCCTAGGTGTTATAATAAAATCTCCGCCTCTTGATAATGCAGCTCCACCTCTAGATAATACAGCATCTCTGACTATCACAGCAGAAGCTATAGCTCCACTTTTTTTAGGTTTTATCATAGATACTATATGTACTACTGGTTCTTTAGTGGCACAATTTTTACCAGTAAGTTGACAGAATTCACATAAAGACTCTAGATGAGGACCATTACTTTCACCAAACCTATCTTCTAAACTTTCTGTCTTTAATTCAAAAGCTCTATAATTCCACAGACTTGCTTCTCTTATTTTTTTCATACTAGAAGCATCAATAGTTGGTTTTACATAATCTGATGCATCTTCTTGCCCTATTGGTTTTTGTCCAAAACTCTCAATAATTTCTAAACCATGAAGAATTCCACGTTTGCCATCTTCTGGATTTATTGCATTGCTGAAAAAACCTTGAACTTTTACCTTTGCCATGGATGATGGCCAAGATTCCAGAGGAGTTTTAAAATGACCCAAAAAGCTAACAGTTGTAGACCATTTTTTTTGTTCAGAGGCATTTATTATTAAACTTATTATTGAAAAGAATATAAAATTAAAACATTTATTTTTCATAGATTACCTTTTTTGAAAAATTTGAATAATACACTAATTAAACACATAGTAATCAAAATGCTTAATATTAAATATTTTAATTACTATTATATAATACAACTTTTGCTAAAAAAAGTCAAATGCAAGGGCATATTCGTAACTACTCAACTATAAAAGAAATATATAAAATTTTAGTAACT
>CAXNIA010000100.1:0-3050 GCA_964202375.1 Candidatus Babeliales bacterium
AGCTAAAAGAGCTTTAGTTTTTGGCATAACAGGTCAGGATGGTACATATATTACGGAATTACTTTTAGAAAAAGGTTACCATGTTTATGGTGCTGTCAGAAGAACATCTTTAGATAATCTTAAAAACTTAAAACATTATTTAGGTGATAGGTTAGAAAAGTATAAAGATAAGCTCACTCTTTTATATTGTGATATTACTGATGGTGTAGGTGTACATAAAATAATTAGTAAAGTTAAACCTCATGAAGTGTATTATTTAGCTGCCCAAAGCCATGTAAAAGTATCTTTTGAAAATCCTGCTTATACTTGTTCTGTAGATGCTTTAGGTACTGCGCATATTTTAGAAGCTATCTATTCAGCAGAGCTTGCCAGCTTTACACGTTTTTATCAAGCCTCTACCAGCGAACTTTATGGTTTAGTGCAAGAGACTCCTCAAAGTGAAACAACACCATTTTATCCACGCTCACCTTATGGTGTAGCAAAACTATATAGTTTTTGGTTAACAAAAAACTATCGTGAAAGTTATGGTATGTTTGCTTGTAACGGTATTTTATTTAATCACGAATCACCATATCGTGGTGATAATTTTGTAACTAAAGTTATTGTTAAATATGTAGCTGCAATAAAACGTGGTGAAGCTAAAACTTTAGAGTTAGGCAACTTAGATGCTAAACGTGATTGGGGTCATGCTAAAGATTACGTAGAGGCAATGTGGTTAATGCTACAGCAAGAAACAGCAGAAGATTTTGTAATAGCTACAGGTCAGACATGGACGGTAAAGCAATTTGTAGAATTTGCATTTTATGAAATTGGTATTAATATAACCTGGCAAGGTCAAGGCATTGATGAAGTTGGCTTAGATTCTAAAACAGGAAAAGTTTTAGTCAAGGTTAACCCAAGGTTTTTCAGACCAGCTGAAGTTGAGCTATTACTTGGTAATCCTAGTAAGGCGGAAGAAATATTAGGATGGAAGAGAAAGGTTAGCTTTAAAGATTTGGTTAAAGAAATGATTAAGTTTGAAATTTAATAGAGAAAAATAAATTATTTGCTCAATAAACGTAGGTAACCAAAAAACATACACATGATTATAAGCTTTGCCCTGCGCTTACTATGTAAGCTCCGGGGACACCGTCCCGGCGGGGACTATTCGCTTTTTTTAAGAAGTAATTTCTTATCTATTTTAGCCCAGTTGGTGACCTAAAGTTATTTAGCAAATACCTATTACCTACGTTTATTGAGCAAATACAAAATAAATTACTTATACTCCCTACTTATACTCCCTAAATGAAATATCTAAAATACTTTTATTTAAATATAACCATTTTTATCTTAAATGCTAATGAAATAAATTTAATGAGCTTAAAGGGTATTGGTGCTGGTTGTGAGATGATAGGTAAAGGAATATCGCAGGCCTTAAAGAAAAACTTTAAAGTAAATTATTTAAAATCTAGAGAAAATAATGAAAGTTTTAATTATAAATCAAAAACTTTATATGCAGATATGCTGTGGTATGTAGATAAAGATTTGTATAAATTTTGTCCTGATACTTATATTAAAATTGCTTATAGTATGTTTGAAGGTTCAGTTCTTCCTAAGGAATGGGTAAATGCAATTAATAATTATTTTGATGCAGTTGTTGTTCCTGATGATTATTTAATAAAAATATATGAAAACTCTGGAGTAATAAAGCCAATATTTGTGATTCCGATGCCAATTTTTGATTTAAATTGTTTTGAAAAAAATGCGTGTAGACAAAAAGTTTTTACATTTGGTATTGTTGGTGGTTTAGATGATAGAAAATGTATTGAAGAATCTATAACTGCATTTATAAATACATTTGGAAACAATAAAGAATATGAATTAAGAATTCATGCTTATTGGGCATCAAGTAGTAATTATTATAATAATATAATTTTATTAATAAATAATTATAATAATATATCTTTTACCTATGGGGTGCTTCCAAGAGATGTTTCAAGAAAAATATATAATGAGATTGATTGTTTATTGTCATGCTCAGCTGGAGAAGGATTTTCTATTACTCCAAGGGAAGCTTTAAAGTCAGGAATTCCTGTAATTTGCTTAAATTATGGTGTGCAGAAAAATATTTGTAATAGTGGTTATGTGTATTCTATTAATCCAAATAAAATAAAACCATGTTTTATTGATTCTTATGGCGGATATTGTGGAGAAATTGAATATGCAGATTTTTCTGTTATATCTGATGCTATGGTTAATCTGGTTAATAATTATGATTATTATAAAAAATTAGCTGAAGCGTCTAATGAATGGCTAAAAATGTTTGATATTAAGTATGCTGGAAATAAATTTAATAATCTTTTAAATCCTGAGTGTATAATTTTTGGAAATGAGAATAAGATTTTAGATAATGGATTCATGACTAATAATAATGAATTGTTGGTAAAATTTAAAAAATATAACTACTCAGATATTAATTAATATTTTTAATGTATTTGCTCAATAAACGTAGGTAACCAAAAAACATACACATAATTATAAGCTTTGCCCTACGCTTACTATGTAAGCTCCGGGGACACTGTCCCGGCGGGGACTATTCGCTTTTTTTAAGAAGTAATTTCTTATCTATTTTAGCCCAGTTGGTGACCTAAAGTTATTTAGCAAATACCTATTACCTACGTTTATTGAGCAAATACTGTAACTATTCAGCTATTACTTAATTAATAGACCTCTTTCGAAACCTATGAATAATACTATTTTTCCTATAATAATTAGATACATGTTGGTATTATTTTTTTAAAAAGAACGTATAGGCCCCGTCGGGCCAGTGTCCCGGAGATTGCATATAATGCAATCGTAGGGTTTCGTAAGAAGTCTAATGTTTTTAAGTGTTATAAGTTTGCCCTACGCTTACTTTGTAAGCTCCGGGGACACTGTCCCTGCGGGGACTATTCGCTTTTTGTTAAGAAGTAGCAAATTAAATTTGTAGCTTTCTAATATTGCTTTACCCAAATTGTTTCGCCATTAAACTAGGGGTTCCCGTTCCTGTAGCTTATGCAGTAAAGTAGACC
>CAXNIA010000101.1:0-3043 GCA_964202375.1 Candidatus Babeliales bacterium
AGATTATGGTTGGTTTTCGCCAATATCAAAAGCTTTGCTTTATGTTTTAAATATTTTATTTAGTTATTTAAAAAATTATGGTTTAGCTATTATTTTATTATCTTTATTGATTAAATTATTACTTTTGCCTATTAGCTGGAAAGGTGAAATAGATCCTAGAAAGCAAGCTGAGCAGGCTAAGAAATTAGCTTATTTAAAACAAAAATATCGTAATGATCCAGAGTCTTTTCAAAAAGAGCAGCTTGAGCTAACCAAAGAAAGTATTAGTGGTATAAGTTTTTTTGCTCAAATTATTCAATTACCATTTATTATAGCTTTTCAAAGAATACTATCTAATTCTGTAGAGCTTTATAAGGCACCTTTTTTTTGGATTCCTAATTTGTCAGAAGCTGATCCTTATTATATTTTATCATTATTTATTGCACTGTTTTTCTTTGTGGGTTTGTTTAAAAATAAGACTTCAATTAAACAGCAGCTTATTCCATTTGGTATAGGGTTAGTAATGATTAGTTTTTCTTTAAAGCTTTCAGCAGGATTAAATTTAACATTACTTGTTAACTTTATGTTTAATCAAATTCAATCTTATGCTTACCGCAAACATTTAGGAATCAATTCTTAATTTAATAATTCTAAAAAATACTTGTAGGTCTATAAATGTTAAACCGTTTACCTTCTTTGCAAAGATTAGTTCGTAATCTACAATTATTACCAACTGTTTCTTCGAAAAATATTTATAGAGCTACTGCATTTTTTTTAGAAATGAGTCAAGAAAAAGCCGAACAATTTTGTTATGCTTTACTTGAAGCTAAAAAAAAAATTAAGCATTGTGAAATATGTTTTGCTTGGCAAGAATTAGATGGATTATGTTTATTTTGTTTTGATGAAAAAAGAGATAAAAGCATTATTTGTGTAGTCGAGTCTTGGCAAGAATTATTAGCTTTAGAACAAAGTAAAAACTTTAATGGCTTATATCATGTCTTAGGTGGATCTTTGTGCCCATTAGAAGGCATAGGGCCAGAAGATTTAACGGTAGATTATTTAGTAAAAAGAGTTAGCGATGGAATTTTAGAAATTATCTTTGGTTTTAACCAGACCCCAGAAGGTGAAGCAACAGCTGCTTATATTTCTAATAAATTAGAAGGTTTAGTTAAAATATCTTGTTTGGCAAGAGGTGTTTCTGTTGGTTCTACTTTAGAATTTACAGATAGAGTAACTTTGGCTCAAGCTATTCGAGAAAGACGTCCTTACTGAGTCTATTTGTAAGTTTATTAATATTTTTTAAATAAAATTGAGATATGAGTTTATATGGAATTAAGTTTTAAGTCACCATTTAAAGAACGCAGGCAAGGGCTTATTTGTAAATTGATTGCCAAACATGGTGACGGCATAGTTTTGTTGATAAGTGATCTAGAAGATCATGTCCATAATTTTTTACAAGATAGTACTTTTTATTATTTTTCTGGTATTTCTGAGCCAGGAACTTTTATAACTATTTTAAAAGATCAATCTAAATTATGGGTTTCTGATTTTAAAAATAGTAGAAGTAAATGGGTAGAGTCAGAAATATTACCAAATGCTGAAGAAGCTATTAAATATGATTTTGATGAAATTATTAATTTAGGTGAACCTATTGATAATTATTCTTTAACTATTCATTCACCTATTAATTCATATTGCAATATCGTTAAATATCTAAAAGAATACGCTGATAAAAATATTTTTATTCCGTTAGAGCTTTTAAATGCTAATCAACGTGTATTATTAAGTAAGTTGCAAGCTGCTGGGTTAGGTTTAAATTTTATAGATTGCTCATCTCTTGTAAAAAATATGCGGATGACTAAAAGTTCAGATGAAATAGATAAGATTTATAGATCTATAGAAATTGTTCAACATGCTCAAGATGCTATTATTAAGATGATAAAGCCTGGTGTTTATGAAAAAGAAATTCAAGCCTTGATAGAATATGTGTTTATTTCTTCTGGTGCTACTGCTGCCTTTCCTACTATAGTAGGTACTGGTAAAAATAGTACTATATTGCATTATACATCAGGTAAAAGCGAGTTTTTAAAAGGTGATTTGGTTGTTGTAGATTGTGGAGCCAAATATAAATATTATTGTTCAGATATCACTAGGACTTATCCTGTATCTGGCAAATTTACTAAACGTCAGCAAGAGCTTTATGATATTGTATTAGCTACTCAATCTTTGGTTGCTGAAAATGCTAAACCAGGTGTATGGATTAATAATCCTCAAGATCCTAATAATTCTTTGCAGCATATTGCTTTAAGCTTTCTAAAATCAAAAAAATTAGATACTTTTTTTATCCATGGTATAGGTCATCATCTAGGGCTTGATGTTCATGATGCCTCAGAAAAAAGACCTTTGCAGGTTAATGATATTATAACTATTGAGCCTGTTATTTATATACCATAAGAAAATATTTGAATTAGAATTGAAGATAACTATTGGATTATGCCTGATGGTTCAATTTGTTTGAGCGAGTCTATTGTTAAAGAAAGAGAAGCTTTGACTGAATTAATGGTTGCTAAAAATTTATGAAATCAGTTTTTATTTAATTTAGCGAACTTTTAATAGCTTGAGTTTTTGTAACTACTCAGCTATTACTTAAATCTATGAATAATATATTAAATTAAAAAACTTACCCTACGATTGTTTCACAATCTCCCGGGACACTGTCCCAGCGGGGACTATACGCTTTCTTAAGAATAGAATTTATTATATCTTTTAGCCCCAGTTGTTTTTGCCTATGCTTATTTAGCAAATACTTTTTAGTATTGTTGATGTTGCACTAGAAATTGATTGAAAAATAGAAAAAAAGCGAATAGTCCCCGCTGGGACAGTGTCCCCGGAGCTTACAAAGTAAGCGTAGGGCAAACTTATAACACTTCAAAACATCAATAATACTAAATAGCTGAGTAGTTACATAATTTTGTGTAAATTACGTATTTGCTCAATAAAAGTAGGTAACTATAAAAAAATTATAAATATTTATATAACTACTCAGGTAACTACTCAGCTATTA
>CAXNIA010000102.1:0-3040 GCA_964202375.1 Candidatus Babeliales bacterium
ATCCTGAACTGCCAGAATAAAAATCCGTAGGATTTGCAACAGATTTTCTTAAAAATGGCCCACCCATGCCAAAAGCGCTTTGCACCCAAAGACCAGTATATAATTCTTGCAAACTTATAAATCCAGCATAAGAACCAGAATCGTCAATATTTGGAACCGGTCCAAATTGTCCATAATCATATAAATAGTTTAGTATCTGAAAACTACCCCCGGTAGCAAAACCAGCAGTAAAAGCTAAAACAAGTTTTTCTGGTTTTAGCCAATAAGCAAAATCTGCGATAGCCATAGCTCCCTGATAATCAATTTTTTTAGGGTTAACAAATCTAAATAAGTTCTCCAAGTCAGGCTGAGCAGAAATAACCTGAACGTTATATTCTGGACCTTTTGGTGAGTTTTCAATTATGGGTTGATTTGTATCATTAATTAAAGCAAAATCACCTTGATCATCATATGTAAAATCAAACACTTCATCATTTACTATATTTATAAAAGGCTCATTATATAAATTTGCAGAAGGAGGTATAATTAATGCGCTATTTCCATCTCTGCCATAAATTTTTAAACCACCTTTATTGATAGCCCATTCAAAATTAAAGCAAAACTTTTCACTACTCCAATTTATCATACAGCCTAATGTGATTAGCTTACTAGAAGTTTTTGAATTTAAAAGCTTCACAGACTCACTATTATTTCCTCCGGAATAAGCAGCTAAGACATCTGTAAATAAATTACTTGTTAATCTTACTTGAGATTCGGGATTTAAATTACATAAAACATAAGGCTGAACCTGCAGTAAACCATATTTATTGACAGCTTCATATTTTAACTGGGCAACCATAGCTGTATTGATATGCCCAAAACCTCTTTCAGGTTTATCAGGGCAATGCCAAATTCTTTTTTCATAAATAGGCGCGATATTTTCTTCTAGAGAGCCAGACCAGTTATCAAGCATGGCGCAATACAAATCACCAAATAAGGTATGATTTTTGTTTGAATAAAGTTCCATAGACAGCAAGACTGCTGGGGCAAACTCTTCTATAATAGCTCCTGAATCAGCACCAATAAAACCAGGCAGTTCGCTATAAACAACACCATAAGAGATCCCACGACCAACCATGTAGGGGATAGTGCCGATTGTTAAGTTCACAGATCTGGTCAAACCCATAAAACGTGATAAGTCTAAATTTACCCAGCCCTCACGTAACCAAAAAAAGTTTTTATTTTCTATATCATGACCATGGTCACCATATTCAAAACCTACAAAACTTAGGCCATTGCTATCAATTAAGTCTTGATTACTACCCCACAAGATCCTACTTCTTAAATCAACCTTAGCAAGCAAATAATCTTCTACAGCATAACCCAAAACTAAATCATAAATTTGCTGCACATATTGGAAGGTATTACAACCTTTTACAAGCAAGCTAGGGTTTGAAAAATAATAATATGAAATATTGCCTATTAGGCTTAAGCCTAATTTGTTATCACCAAACATGAATTTACGATCATATTCTTCTGGTATTAATAAAAATATTGATTTATCTAAGGCTTCAGCAAAAATATTAGCAAACAATAAACAAAGCTGTAAGAATAAATACATAAGTTTAATTATAAAAAAATTAGTTTTAGATGTTTATCTTATACCTAAATTAATCTGTTTTTACAAATTAGCGTAACTGCTCAACTATTACTTAATTATAATTATAATATATTGCCCTACGATTGTTGCACAATCTCCGGGGACACCGTCCCGGCGGGGACTATTCGCTTTTTGTTAAGAAGTAGCAAATTAAATTTATAGCTTATGCAGTAAAGCGTAGGCAAGCATCAAAAAGTATAATTATTATTTAAAAAAGGGCGATTAGGCCCCGCCAGGGGCCCCTGTCCCCGGAGCTTACAAAGTAAGCGCAGGGTAAGTTTACAATACTTAATAACCAATAGCTGAACAGTTACACTAACTTTATCAATCTCAATGTCATTTACTATTTTTTCCAAAATTTTATGTAGTATTTTAGGCTACAAATTTAACTCCGCACAAGACTGCGTGGGCCCCTAGCAGGGCCTATACGCCCTTTTTTAGATAAGAATTTTTATTAGTTACTTTGGCCCTATACTTACATAATCTCTGGGGATAGTGGCTTCCAATAGCGTCAACTTAAGGAAAAAAGCCAAGACAAAACAAGACTGGGAAGCTATAAACTTAAATCTTTATTTCTTAAGAAAAGTGAATAGTCCCAGCCGGGACCCCTGTCCAAAGAGATTGTGAAACAATCGTAGGGTAATATATTATAATTAAGCAATAGGTTAATTACTTCTTAAAAAAAGGCGTTTAGGCCCCGCCAGGGGCCAATGTTCCCGGAGATTGTGAAACAATCGTAGGTAAAATTTTTTAATTTAATATATTATTTCGTAGATTCAAGTAATAATTAAGTAGTTACCAAATTAGCTCTAAAACAAATACTCAAAACCAGCATTAAATAAATATACGGGATTAAACTTTGTAGCATCTGTTTTATAAAAACTAGTAATAGTTAAATCGCCAACATAATTACTAAAAAGATACCAATCAAAAAAATCTAATGGCGAAAGAGTTTCAAAATATCTACTTCCTGGAAAAAATATAGCCCAAGATAAAAAAGCTTCTAGGTTTTCTAATAATTCATACTTTCCAAGTAAAAATATTTCTAAACCTAAGTTTTTAGATAAGAACTTATTGTTAGTCTCAAAACCATAAGCGCGACTAATTATAGAATCTGGAATTAAGACTTCTACTGGCTCACAAAATGACCAATAATAATTGGTATTAAAAGAAAAAGATGATTTTAATGTTGGAAAAAAATTCATACTTAGTCCTAAAAACTTTATATCATTAAATAATTCTTTAAAAAATAATCCTGAACTGCCAGAATAAAAATCCGTAGGATTTGCAACAGATTTTCTTAAAAATGGCCCACCCATGCCAAAAGCGCTTTGCACCCAAAGACCAGTATATAATTCTTGCAAACTTATAAATCCAGCATAAGAACCAGAATCGTCAATA
>CAXNIA010000103.1:0-3026 GCA_964202375.1 Candidatus Babeliales bacterium
ATAATTAGATACATGTTGGTATTATTTTTTTAAAAAGAACGTATAGGCCCCGTCGGGCCAGTGTCCCCGGAGATTGCATATAATGCAATCGTAGGGTTTCGTAAGAAGTCTATTATACTTTTTGATGCTTGCCTATGCTTTACTGCATAAGCTACAAATTTAATTTGCTACTTCTTAATAAAAAGCGAATAGTCCATGCCGGGACGGTGTCCCCGGAGATTGTGTAACAATCGTAGGGTAACAAAATATTATAATTAAGTAATAGCTGAGTAGTTACAAAAAAATTTATGATTTTAACATAGATTTTAAAAAAGTAATTCTTTTAAAATTTTTATTATTAGCAATAGCCATAGCAATAGCTTTAGTTTGACCAATCAAGACACATAGCTTTTTTGCTCTAGTTATAGCAGTATACAATAAATTACGTTGCAACAGTGTATAATGTTGCGTAAAAATTGGGATCACCACAGCATCAAATTCTGAACCCTGACTTTTATGTACAGTAGTTGCATAAGCTAGCACTAGTTGATCAAGCTCAAAATTTTCATACTGAACTATTTTATCACCAAACATTATTTCAACTATCTCGGTACTAATATTTATGATGCTTCCAAGATCACCATTAAAAATATTTTTATCATAATTATTAGTAATCTGCATAACTCGATCATTCTTTTTTAAAGTAACGCCCTTTACTAGAATGCCTGTAGTCTCGTGGGGGTTTAAAAGCTTTTGACAAATATTATTTAAAACTTGAGTTCCAGCACTAGCACGATTCATAGGTGTTAGGATGATTGTATTAATATTTTTAATGTTTTTTGCTGCAAAAGTATACTTATATAATTTTTCTAAGTGATCAACAATTAATTCCGGATTTTCTTCTTTGATAAAAATAAAATCGTGCCCTTGTTCAATAAAATCACCCTTATTTATTTTATGAGCATTTACAGTTATCATGCTTCCTTGGGTTTGACGAAAAATAAAATTAAGTTTTGTAGTTGCAACAATTCCGCTTTCTATTAGATCATTTAAAATATTTCCAGGGCCTACAGATGGTAACTGATCTATATCTCCAATTAAGATTAAATGTGTACTTTTATTTAAAGCTTTAAGTATGGCATGCATTAAAAATACATCAATCATAGAAGCTTCATCTATAATTAGAAAATCAGCTTTTAGAGGATTTTTTTGATTACTTTTAAAGCTCATGCTGCCAACATCAAAATCTAATAGTCTATGAATAGTTGAAGCAAAGCGTCCAGTGCTTTCAATTAACCTTTTCGCAGCTCTTCCTGTAGGTGCAGCTAGAAGATAAGTACTATTAGATTTCTCAAATAATTTAATAAGTTCACGAACTAAGGTTGTTTTTCCAGTTCCAGGCCCACCAGTTATAATACTAAATGTGTTACAAAACGCTGCTATGATTCCATTTTGTTGTTCAATATTTAAAGAACTTGTTCTAAGTTGATTATATATATCTGTCGTATCACAAGCTTCTGTTTTATTATTAGATTTAATTGTTTCTGCAATATTTTGCTCAATAATTAAATATTTAGTCAATGTTAAATAATGCTTACTATCTTCTGTTAAAAATTTTAAAATTCCAGAAGTATGCATTTCTTGCAAAGCTAATCTTATTTTATCATTATGTTCAAGCTCAAGCTCTAATAATACTCTAGTATTTAATTTTAATTGCTCAGCTTCTATATAAAGGCTCCCTTGAGCTAAAGTTTCGGTTATTAAATGACTTATGCCAGCTTTTATTCTAGCAAGATCATCATTTTTTGTACCCATTTTTTGGGCTAAGGTATCAGCTGTTTTAAAACCTACTCCCCATAAATCTTCTACTAATCTATAAGGGTTTTGTTGTATAATAGCCATTGATTCATGTTTATAGTTTTTATATATCTTAGTAGCAAGACCAGTACCTACACCCTTTTCTTGTAAAAATATCATTAAACTAGAAATGGCTTTATTTTCTTTTAAAGATTCACAAATACTTAATGCCCTTTTAGGTCCTATACCTGGTACTTGTTCTAGTCTTTTTGGATCATTTTCGATGATATCTAAAGCCTCTAAACCTAAATATTCTACTAATGTTACTGCAAATGCTTCTCCGATACCTTTTATAAGCCCAGAGCCTAAAAATTTAATTAATCCGGCTTTGCTTTTAGGTGTAGTAGTTATAGCTGATTCTATATTAAATTGTTTGCCAAATTTTGGGTGAATTATCCATTTACCAACAAACATTAATTCTTGCCCAGCTTGAATATTAGGTAATGAACCTGTTGCGGTTATAATGCCAGATTTTGTTTCAATTTTTAAAATTGTATAACCAGAATCATGATTATTAAAAAGTATTTTAGAAACAGTACCGTTAAGCGTTTCAGTCATAGGAAAATCTTTCTCTTACTTATAAGAGTCTAATTTTCCTATAGAGCTGTCAAATAGTTTAATTTAGTTGTTTTATTATTTAGCTATTACTTAATTAATAAGATATTAAGTTTTGTATCTATATAATCTTGCCCTGCGCTTACTTTGTAAGCTCCTGGGACAAGGGCCCCTGGCAGGGCCTAAACGCCCTTTTTTTAGATTAGAATTATTATTAGATACTTTAAGTTTATATTAGCCCTGCGCTTACTTTGTAAGCTCTCGGGATACGGTCCTCAAGAATAGCGTCAACTTAAGTAAAAAACAAGATAAAGCAAGACCAAAAAGCTATAAGTTTAATTAGTATCTTCTTAAAAAAGTGAATAGTCCCCACCTGGAAAGTTTACCCTAAGCTTACAAAGTAAGCGCACAGCAAAATATATAATTCATAAATATCTATAAGTTTTTATAGTTAGCTGCTGTTATTGAGTAAATAATAAATTATTAAAAAATATTTAACTAGTATTTGCTCAATAAACGTAGGTAGTGAGTATTTGCTAAATAGTTTTAGGTCGCCAATTGGGTTAAAATAGATAAGAAATTGTAACTACTCAGCTATTATTTATTATAATATATTGCCCTACGATTACTACGTA
>CAXNIA010000104.1:0-3021 GCA_964202375.1 Candidatus Babeliales bacterium
ATCGCCCTTTTTTAAATAATAATTATACTTTTTGATACTTGCCTACGCTTTACTGCATAAGCTACAAATTTAATTTGCTACTTCTTAACAAAAAGCGAATAGTCCCCGCTGGGACAGTGTCCCGACAGATTGTGCAACAATCGTAGAGCTCTAAAAAATATTAATTAAGTAATAGCTAAGTAGTTACAAGTTAATCAATTCTTAACGGGAAAAACTGTTTTTAAAGTATTACTTTTTTGAACTCTGTACAGGACTGCGTGGGCCCCTGGCTGGGACTAAACGCCCTTTTTTAAATAATAATTATACTTTTTGATACTTGCCTACGCTTTACTGCATAAGCTACAAATTTAATTTGCTACTTCTTAACAAAAAGCGAATAGTCCCCGCCGGGACGGTGTCCCCGGAGCTTACAAAGTAAGCATAGGGCAGTATCTTATAATTAAGTAATAGCTGAGTAGTGTATTTGCTCAATAAACGTAGATAGTGAGTATTTGCTAAATAGTTTTAGGTCGCCAATTAGGTTAAAATAGATAAGAAATTACTTCTTTAAAAAAGCGAATAGTCCCCGCCGGGACAGTGTCCCCGGAGATTACGTAGTGATCGTAGGGCAAAACATATAAATTAAACAAATATTTATAATTTTTTATAGTTACCTATGTTTATTGAGCAAATACTGAGTAGTTACAAAAATTATTTATATTATTCATATGTTTCAAAAGAGGTTTACTTTAAAATTAAGTTGCTAAGTTAAGTTGCTATATGATAATATTTGGTTATGAAAATTAATTTTAAAGTTAAATTACATAACTTCGATTGGCTAGTAACAATTATAATTTTATTATTAGCCACTTTTGGTTTGTTTTTTATCCATAGCACTACAACAAATACTCAAATTTGTTTTTCAAAATACTTTTATAAGCAATTATTTGGTTTAATTTTTGGACTTTTTATTTATTTATTTTTTTATTTTAAGAAACTGGTAAGCCTACGTAGATTAGGTTATGTAGGTTTTATTATAACTTTAGCTTTATTGATATTTACTATTATTAAAGGCTCTGTTGGTATGGGAGCACAAAGATGGATAAATTTAGGTATAATTAAGTTTCAACCATCAGAGCTTGCTAAATTATTTTTTCCAGCATTTCTTGTTTATTATTTATATGAAAACGGTAAAGAACCAGTTTTTAAAAATATTTTTCCGCTTTTAATTATTTTTAGTATTTGTTTAATTTTAATTTTAAAACAACCTGATTTAGGAACAGCTATTTTAGTTGGCTTAGGTGGTTTAATTTTATTTGCTTATGCCGGTTTATCACATAAGTTCTTCATAAGCATGTTTTTTTTAAGTATAATTACAGCTCCAATTTGTTGGAAATTTTTAAAGCCTTATCAAAAAAAAAGAATCGAAATTTTTTTAGGTGGTGGAAGTCAGCACAAAGAAAGATATCAAATAGAACAAGCTAAGATAGCTATTGGTTCTGGTAATCTATGGGGCAAGGGATATACGCAAGGAACACAAAACCGATTATCTTTCTTACCAGAAAAAAGAACTGATTTTATATTTGCGATAATTTGTGAAGAATTAGGTTTTATTGGAGCTTTAATTATATTATTTTTATATCTTATTTTATTTATTTATCAGCTTTTATTAATCGGCAAAATGAGTTCTTGGTATGATCAACTTTTAGCTTTAGGCTTAATTACACCTTTAATTGGCTCAACCATAATCAATATTGCAATGACTACTCAATTAGCGCCTGTTGTGGGAATACCATTACCATTTATAAGCTATGGTATAACTAATTTGTGGATCAGTTTAGCTGCTATGGGGTGGATTAATAATATTATAGCTCACCAAAAATAATTAATAATAAATTAACGTAACTATTTAGCTATTACTTAATTATAATATATTGTTGCCCTGCGATTGTTTCACAATCTCCGGGTACACTGTCCCGGTGGGGACTATTCACTTTTCTTAAGAAAAAAATTTCATAACTACTAAGCTATATAAAAAAATATGAATTTTAGTGTTTTTATATTAGCAGTTGATTAAAAAAAGAAAAAAAAGCGAATAAGCCCCCGCTAGGGGTACCTGTCCCCGGAGCTTACAGAGTAAGGCGGAGGGCAAGTTTCTAATATTTAAATACCAATAGCTGAGTAGTTACGAAAAATATAAAATTTTATTGTTAGTATTGTTGATGTTATACTAGAAATTGATTAAAAATATAAAAAAAGCGAATAGTCCCCGCAGGGACAATGTCCCCGGAGCTTACAAAGTAAGCGGAGGGCAAACTTATCACACTTAAAAACATTAATTAAGTAATAGCTGAGTAGTTACAAATTAACTTATAAAAAGTATATTATGGAAAATAATTCAATTTCTTTTATTGATAGCATCGATCATAAAGAAGAACCAACACTTGATTTTCAACCAAAACAATTTTCTGATTATTTAGGCCAAGAAGAGCTGAAAAAAAAACTTTCAATCTACACAAAAGCCGCCTTAATTAGAAATGAACCGCTAGATCATCTATTATTTTTCGGTCCACCAGGACTTGGTAAAACAACTATAGCCACAATTATGGCCAATGTAATGAATGTAAATATTAAAATCACAAGTGGTCCAGTTATGCATAGAGCTGGAGACTTAGTTGCTATTTTATCATCTTTAAACCCTAGAGATATTTTATTTATAGATGAAATTCACCGTATGCCTACTCAAGTAGAAGAAGTACTTTATAATGCTATGGAAAACTTTTGTGTTGATATTATTATAGGTCAAGGAGCTTCTGCTAAAATTGTTAATTTACCAATTAGCCCATTTACTTTAATTGGTGCTACCACAAAAACTGGCATGATTTCAGCACCACTTAGAACTAGATTTGGAATCACAGAAAGATTAGAATATTATAATGCTAAAGATTTGAGCTTAATAGTGCAACAAACAGCTAATTATTTAAAGTTTGAAATAGATCAGGAAGCATCGTTTTTGATAGGTTCTGCAGCTCGCGGCACACC
>CAXNIA010000105.1:0-3006 GCA_964202375.1 Candidatus Babeliales bacterium
CTATTACTTAATTAATAATAGACTTCTTAGAAAACCCTACGATTGCATTATATGCAATCTCCGAGGACACTGGCCCGACGGTGCCTATACGTTCTTTTTAAAAAAATAATACCAATATGTATCTAATTATTATAGGAAAAATCGTATTATTCATAGGTTTTAAAAGAGGTCTAATAAATTAATTTTTGTATATCATAAACTTGCCCTCCGCCTTACTTTGTAAGCTCCGGGGACACTTGCCCGGCGGGGACTATTCGCTTTTTTTAATTTTTACATCAATTTCTAGTGCAATATCAACAATGCTAATAATAAAATTTTATATTTTTCTGATATAGCTAAGTAGTTACTAATAAAAGTATCTAAAAATAATTCTTATCTGAAAAGAAGGCGTTTAGTCCCCGCCAGGGGCCCATGTCCCCGGAGATTGTGCAACAATCGTAGGGCAATATATTATTACTAAACAATAGCTTAGTAATTAGCTTATTTTAAGTATTGGCGTTTTCTATTATTTTTTTTAAAAATTCTGTTGGTCTCATGTTAATTTCAGCAGCTTGATGAAATAAACAAGTGGCAGGCGTTAGTGCTGGTAATGTATTAAACTCTATAAATATTAATTTATATTTTCCTGTTTTGCTTTGCTTTTCATCTTGTAAAAAACAATCTATACGAGCATAATTTTTGCAGCCGATTATATTATAAGCTCTAATTAATTGTTCTTTAATAAATTCTTGAATATTGATATCTAATATAGCTGGTGTTTGATTTTCCCCAGCACCCGGTAAAAATTTTTCTTCTATAGATAATATTTTGCCAGTTCTTATTACCTCACTTGAAGGTAAACAAATTGGCTCTGGGGTGTTAATTATACCTATTGTTAATTCTTTTGCTAAAATATATTCTTCTACTAAAGCGTATTTTTTATAAGCTAATACTTTTTCAATAGATTCAAATAACTCTTTTTCATCATTAACAAAAAATACAAAAAAGCTACAACCATCATCATGAGGTTTTACTATTAAAGGCCAATTAAGATCTTTGTATAATTCCTTATTTTTAAACGTTTCTTGATCAACTAATACTCCTGGTATGGTATCAAAACCATTTGCTTCTAGTATTATTTTAGTTAAATATTTATCCATACAAATAGAACTTGCTAAAGATTTAGAACCATTAAATTTTATATCAAGAGCTTGCAGCGCAGATTGAATAGTGCCATTTTCTCCAGCTCCACCATGTAATGCTAGAAATACAAAATCGCATTTTTTTAAACTAGGCCAACTTATTGGTTTATCTTCTTTTAGCGCTTCAATAATCTCATTTGTGCTATTTTTAACTAATATTTTTTCAGGAATTATAAAAAGCTGTAAATTAGAATCAACAAAAATTGGGACTACTTTAAAATTTTGTTGCTTTAATTTATAAAAAACATTTCGTCCTGATTCTAAAGAGATTTCTTTTTCATTAGATGCGCCACCCATTAAAATAGCTATGGTTTTTGGTTCAGGTTCAAATATTTTATAGCTTGTTTTTTTATGTGAATAATACTTTTTGCCCCATTTTAGTTCAGACTCAATTAGCATGTTTATTATTGAATTATAGCTATAACCAGCTTCTGCTGATTGATCAAAAAGAAAACTAGTAGGTCCAGTTCCTGGGATTGTATTAACGTCTAAAAATATTATTTCATTATTTTCTTTTAAAAATCCATCAACTCTCATAATTGTAGAAATATTTAATAAGTTCATTATTTTAATACAATTATTTTTGATTAGATCAGTAGTCTCTGTGCTAATATTTGCCGGCGTTATTTTATGTGCTCTGCCAGGCATGTATTTTTGCTCGTAGCTAAAATATTTTGAATTAAGTTCTATTATTATTTCAGTTATAGGTAGTGCCAATGGGTGACCATTTTTTGGGTCAGTGATAATAGTGCAACTAAATTCTCGCCCTATTATGTATTCTTGAATTAAAACATCATCATAAATACCTGAAATTAGACCAGCATATTCTAGGGCAAGTTCTAATTCATCTTGACTGTTAACTATTTTAATTCCAATGCTTGAGCCCTCAAATGCTGGCTTAACTATTAATGGAAAATTAATATCTATCTTCTTTTTAATTTTATTTTTAATTTCAAGCGCTTGGTAAACTATTGTTTTTGGTGTTTTAAGGCCAGCTTTATTTAAAATATGATGTTGAAATTTTTTAGCCATTCCTAAGATGCTACCTTTTACTCCTGATCCTAAGTAAGGTATACCTATTAATTCTAAAAGACCTTGGATTGTGCCATCTTCACCAGATTTGCCATGTAAGGCTAAATATATAAAATCTACTTCTTGAGCGAATGTTTCTAGATTAATAAGTTGCGCTTCTTTTTCTAGTCTATTTTCAAAATCAGCTATTTTTCCTCTGTATAAAAAAGACCAAGGCAAATAATATAATTTTTTTTCTTTATTTTGAAAGATTGGTTTTATTATATATTTATCTTCAAGGTGATCACAAATGGTTCTTCCTGAATTAAAAGAAACTTCATTTTCAAGAGAGCTTCCACCCATTAAAACACCAACTATTATTCTTGAAGGTTCCATATTAGATCTTTTGTCTCTTTTATTTATATTTTTTACTTGATAAAAAGCATACACACCAGCTACTTAACTGTCTATTCTAATTTTGTAACTATTTAGTTATTGCTTGAATCTACAAATAATATATTAAATTACCCTACGCTTACTACGTAATCTCCGGTGACGTGGGCCCCTGGCGGGGCCTAAACGCTTTTTTTAGATAAGAAATTATTTATTAAATACTTTAAGTTTATGGTAACTACTTAATTATTATTTAATTATAATATATTGCTCTACGATTGTTTCACAATCTCCGGGGGCATTCTCCCGGCGGGAACTATTCGCTTTTTTTCTTTTTTTTCATCATTTCTATAGTGTAATACCATAAGACTAAAAATAAAAAAACATATTTTTCTTATATAGTTGAGTAGTTACAAAATTA